>DIUF01000020.1:2142-8909 GCA_002422285.1 Flavobacteriales bacterium UBA6165
GCTGTTGCCAACAGATGAGTTTTAAAATCTTCCCAATTTGAAAGAGGGCATTTTTCCAAATATAAACCCGCGATGCCTGCCACAACTGGGCTGGCCATCGAGGTGCCTCCGTTTCTCACATGCATAGCACCAACATCCAATTGATTAGCAGCATAAGATACATTTAAAACACGGGCAGAAAGAGACATATCACCACACGCAACAATATCAGGTTTTACAATCCCTAGACGATTTGGCCCTTTGGAAGAATTGGCTGATAAAATACCAGAAGGCACCAAACCTCCATTCGTTGGGAAAATCGTGTTATTGGACGCGATATAATTCTGTCGGTTGTGGATATTCCCAACGGTTATAACCTGCTCCGAGCAAGCCCATGAACTTACAATACTTTGCTCCAAATCAGGCATCATGTAAAACTCAAATTCTGGATAAAGATTCACATCCGGAATCACGGATGAAAAATTGCTGCCACCAATCTGCGAACTACTCCACATATCAATTTGTCCACTACCGGTGGCTAAAAAACGAATTCGGTAGAGCAAACTGTCCGTATAAACAATGGCCTGTAAATTGTAATTGGGCCCAACAAGTTGTTCAAAAAACAACACGTATCCTATTGCTCCATTAGTCCCCCAAATGGTATCATATTGAACATTAGGTTCATTGAAATTCACTTCACGATAAATAGTGTTTCCGCGATACACAGGTCCAGGAGCATCTGCTCCAAAAGCGTAATTCATGGCTCCAATATCGTCAGCATTTGCCCACAAATCAAAATAAACCCCTGGCCCACCATATCCCAATGATGCATTAGGAATCATCCAAACAAAATTGGTGTCGGCGCTCAACTGCTGCTGCACATGATAAGCATCCCAAGAACCAGAATTTCCTGCAGAACAAACCACAATTCGTCCTTCTTTATCATTCAGCAAACTATCAATATAAAGTGCTGCTGGGTCACGTCCATCATGACTGCCTAAGTAAGTTCCCAAACTCAAATTAACCACCGCAGGCATATTGAAAGTATCGGCAACACAAAAAATATAATCCACAGCTTCTGCAACGGTTAATGTCCATGAAGGAGCGTTAAAATTATTTTTTACCACAACAATAGCCGACTCAGGCGCCATTCCTTTCTGACGACCATTGGCCAAAGCATTTCCCGAACCACAACCAGCAACTGTTGTCCCGTGACTACCATTAGCATAACTCGGATTAATCCCTGCATTGATATCATCATTTGTGAAAGCTTGACCGTAACCATATTTGTCAGGTGTCCTAAAATTTACTGGCGCATTTTGATCCCAATACCTCAAAACTCTAGTATTTCCAAGACTGTCCTTAAAATCCAAATGATTGTAATCCAAGCCAGTATCTACATAACCAATAATTACACCCACACCAGTAAATTCAAAATCCATGTTTTCACCATCGTGTATTTCATTCACAAAATGCGTGAATCGCGAGCTATCATTCATGGTTTGCTGCCCAATGGGTTCAATATAAATGCGTTGAATAATTCCAGCATCAATCAAACTATACAATTCTTGTCGATCAGCAATAACATAAGACCAGCCTTGCGCTTGATATTTTACATGAAGCGTTTCAGGAATTTTGACATCAGGATAGAATTGAACAGCATAGGTGCCTTGAGTTTGTGTAGATGGAGTAAAAAACCCAAAATCTTGAGCCTCAGCATTCTTTACTAATAAAAACAAGAATACTGCGATATTAAAAGTTCTAAAAAGGCTATTTTGCATGGCGTCCATTTATCCGATTTATGCAGGTAAAATTAGGTCTTTTTGTCCATCAGTCAAAAAATGGCACAGAAAATGACTAAGGTTTCGCATATTTGTAACCATAATTAAAATAAACTATGAACAGAATTTTTGGAAAATCTATTTTATTGTTGGCGTTACTAACGTTTTCGTTCAACACATTTGCTCAAGAAAAATTGCCGAAAGGTGTATTGAATTGGTATAATGCTGCAATACCCGGTATGAATACGGAAATCGCCTATAAACTGGTGAAAGGACGTAAATCAACTCCAGTAATTGTTGCTGTTATCGACTCTGGAATTGACGTTGAGCATCCCGATTTAAAGGGACAAATTTGGGTAAACACAAAAGAAATCCCAGGAAATGGCATTGATGATGATGGCAATGGCTACGTCGACGATATCCACGGCTGGAATTTCTTAGGAAACTCAAAAGGTGAGCATTTGAATGAGACCACTTTGGAGGTGACTCGTATTTATGCGAAATTGAAGCCTGTTTTCGAAGCTTTGGAAGAGGACCAAGTGAAAGGTCATCCTGAGTATACCATCTACAAAATGGTAAAAAAGGAATATGAAAAAAAGCGCAAAGAAGCAGAATCAACTTTTGCTCAAATTAAGGCTTTTAAAAACGACATCCTTCCTTCTATGGATGGCATCATTGCCGAGCAACTTGGAAAAGAAAACTTCACATTGGCCGACTTGAAAAAGTGGAAACCAAAAGATCCACAGATGACACAGATGAAGCGTATTGCCATGATGAAATTGGAAGACCCATCTTTCTTGGAGCAAATACAAGAAGGTTATGATTATTATGAAAACTCATTGAAATACCACTATAATTTAGAGTTCACAGGTAGACAAGACATTATCGGTGACAACGAAATGGACATCAACGACCGCAATTATGGCAATAATAATGTGAAAGGTCCAGATGCGCTTCATGGCACTCACGTTGGTGGTATTATCGGTGCTGTTCGTGGAAACAAATTGGGTGGAGATGGTGTTGCAGCAAATGTGCAATTGATGTCTTTACGTGCTGTTCCAGATGGTGATGAATATGACAAGGATATCGCTTTGGCCATTCGTTATGCAGTTGACAATGGAGCCAAAGTGATCAACATGTCGTTTGGAAAAGCATTCTCTCCTATGCAAAAAGATGTTTATGCAGCCATGCGCTATGCTGAAGAAAAAGACGTTCTGTTAATTCATGCAGCTGGTAACGACGGTAAAGACATTGACAAAGAGCCAAATTTCCCTGCAGTTAAGTATGAATTCCAAACAACACCAAACACGATGTTGTTGACTATCGGTGCTTCTACACGCCATGCAAAAAAAGGTGAATTGGCTGCTGCGTTTTCTAACTATGGTCAAGAAGGTGTAGACATCTTCGCTCCAGGTTATGAGATTTACAACACTGTTCCTGAAGGAAAGTATCAAACCTTACAAGGAACGTCAATGGCTGCACCTATGGTAGCTGGTGTTGCTGCATTCTTAAAATCATACTTCCCGCAATTGACAATGCGTCAAATCAAGGATATCATTTTGGAAAGTGGTAAAAGCTATGCAGGCACCATGCACGTAAAACCAGGTACTGAGCGTAAAGTTGACTTTGCAACGCTATGTAAGTCCGGTAAAGTAGTTGATTTGGCTGCTGCGGTAAAACTCGCTTTGACGAAATAAAAATAATTTGTCTATTTTTAGCCGTCTTCAAACTATTGGAGACGGCTTTTTTATGACCAGACAAGAACAAATAAAATACTGTTCGATTTGTAAGAACAGAGCATTCAATGGCGCACACGGACAGATATGCGGATTAACAGGACTGATTCCCGTAATCGTTGGTTCCTGTGCCGATTTGAATGTGGATGAAAATGAAAAAGCTAGAAAAGAAGAAGCGGAATATAAATATGATACCAAAAGCACAGAAAAAATTCCTGTTTGGACAATCATTATTATTGTTATTGTTGTTATCAGAATTTTGATGCGTGTTGCAAAAATGTCTAGTTAACAGCGTGCCTTGAAGCATTTATTTTTTCAGGTGGGTGAACTTCTTCGCAAAAAACCAATAGAGCGATAAACCCATGGTTACAAATGTGAGCCAGTAAAATGGAAAAGGAGCTGTACGTAACTCACTTGGCAAGAGAGGACTTATACCATTTTTACCCCAAAAGACTAGGGACAACACATTGCCTATCAACGTTGCTGAAAGTACGGTGACATAAGCAAAAAAGAAAAAAATCACGCTACGCCAAAGACCTTCAATTTTCCATTGTATCAATAAAACAGCGATGATTATTGGAAAAAGATTCACGAGCAAAAGTTCCAATTTTGTCTGCTCGAACAGAGGAAAGATTTTCAAAGCCTTGTACCAAAAATCAAAACAAATAATCATAAGATGTTGCCACAATGCACCCAGAAACATAAAGTTGAGCGCTGTTAAAACAAGTGCTATGAGTACAATTAAAATTTGAGTGGATGGTGCTTTCATGGATTAGATTTCAGCAAATATCACAAAACTCCTACGACTTTTTGGCAAATCATCACAAAAACATCAGGAGTTTGAGCTGAGACAGATGGGTTTTATCGATAAATCGGTTCGGAAATTATCCCAGCTGTTGGGTTTCCATCAAATTGGCATACACGCCATTTTCTTTGGCCATCAACTCGTCATGTTTGCCTTGTTCAATAGCTACTCCAGCCTCCATCACCACAATTTTATCTGCTTTGCGGATGGTACTCAAACGGTGGGCTATCACGACAGATGTTCGATTTTGCATCAATACCTCTAAAGCCATTTGCACCAATTTTTCAGATTCTGAATCCAATGCTGATGTGGCTTCATCGAGGATCAAGATTTTTGGATTGCGCAGAATAGCACGGGCAATGGCGATGCGCTGTTTTTGTCCGCCAGAAAGTTGAATGCCACGGTCACCGACTTGGGTTTCGAATTTCTCAGGGAAACCATTGATGAAATCAAGCGCAAAAGCTTTTTTGGCGGCGGCTTCAATTTCTTCCTGAGATGCGCCAGGCTTTCCATAGGCAATGTTTTCACGTATCGTTCCAGAAAAAAGAATCAATTCCTGAGGTACAATAGCCATTTGTGAGCGCAAATGCTTCACGTCGATGTCTTTGATATTGTGTCCATCGAATTCAATAGAACCATTTTCCAAATCATAATAATGCAAAATCAAAGAAGCCAAAGTGGATTTACCAACGCCACTATGTCCTACCAAGGCAACGGTTTGACCTTGTTCAATTTGTAAATCGAATCCACGCAAAACCTCGATATCCTTGCGCTGTGGATAAGAAAAACGAACATTTTCAAATGTGATAGCACCCGTAATTTCTGGTGTTGATTTTCCTTGATACAACTCGCGCTCTGAATCTTCTTGGATAATCTGCATCAAACGCTCTGTAGCGCCAACTGCCTTTTGGATAGATGCGTACAATTCTGGAAGCGAACCCACTGACGCGCCTAACATGACCGTGAAAATGAGAAAAGCGTTGAATTGCGTCAAACTTAAAGTGCCATTTTGAACCATCGTTACGCCTTGCCAAATGATGAACACGATGGCGCCAAACAAAAACAAAAAGATAAACGACACAAAAACGCCACGCCAATTCCCAGATTTGATGTTGATTCTACGGATTTCTTCTATGGCTTTTTTATAACGCGTGAGTTCCAAAACTTCATTCGTAAACGACTTCACATTGTTGATACCTGTCAAACTCTCTTCCAAAACAGCGTTGGATGTGGCTGTTGTTTCTTGGGCTTCTTTAGATAAACGACGGATAAATCGACCAAAAATCACGGCGATTATGGACATCACGGGCACAGTTGCCAACATGATGAGCGCCAATTTCCAGGAAAGGAAAAAGAGCCAAATAATGCCTCCAAAAATCGTAACAATCTGACGGAAAAATTCAGCAATTGTGGTCTTTAAAGTTTCTTGAATCAAGTTTAAATCGCCCGTGATTCGGCTGGTCAACTCCCCTACTTTGTTGCGATTGAAAAAATCCAAAGGCATATGGAGCAAACGATCGAAAGCCGAATAACGCAAATCGCGCAAGGTGTTTTCCGTTACTTTGGTGAAAAGTACAATTCTGAAAAACGAGAAAAACGATTGTAAACCAAACAATACAAAAAGCGCAATGGCAATTTGGTTGATGTTGTCAAAAGTGATGGCATCCACAAAACTAGAACCCATAGAAGCGCCATCTTGCACGGGAGCGCCCAACAATTGACCCAAAATATACGGAAAAATCAAGCCAACGGATGACGAGAAAATCAAGAAAAACCAACCAATAGCAAAGGTGCTGCGGTAAGGTCGCATATACGCGAAAATCCTTTTAGCACGGCTGTAAGATTCCTTGGTAAGTTTGGGTTTGTCGTTGTCTTTTTTCTTTTTGGGTCCGAACATGAGTGAAAATTGAAGTGCAAAAATAAGGAATTCAGGTGCACAGAAAACAAATTGGTTTAATCTACACCAACCTATCTACAAGTATCTACGTTCTATGTTTTGGAAAATGAAATAAAAGAAATACATTTGGCTATGGAAAGACTGCTGCTCACTTCATTTTTTGTATTCAATTTGATTCTGGCATTGGCTCAAAACCCGAATGGTTGGATACAAACGGGCGCTGAATTTTATCACGCCTACAATTTGAATCACGAAAATGGTTACGTGCGCTTTTATTTGAGCGAAGAATTTGAAATCAACGGAAAAATACTGCAACGCTTAAGTGGCGAGAAAAAATACCGCTATCAAACCGGACCTGATACATGGGTGGAGCATCCTCAAATTATTCCTGTCGCCTCGATGCTTTATCACACCTCAAACGATACAGTTTATTATGCAAACGAACAAGGAGAATTGCGATTCGCGTGGCATTTGAATCCGCAAGTCGGAGATGTATGGGATTTTGGTCTGCACGGATTATTTTCAGCCGATACCCTAATTCGCGCCTACGGTGTGGTAATCCAAGTGAC
>DIUF01000036.1 GCA_002422285.1 Flavobacteriales bacterium UBA6165
GCCAACACGGTTAGCTACAACGGTATAGGTTTGAGTAACTTCGAAGCTTGTCTTACCATTTATGGATTGGCTTGAACTACCGCTCATGCTTGCAAGAATTTCAAGTCCTTCTGGTAGATTGATACTTCCCGAGCCTTTGGTATTTGACTTTAATGTGATGGTGAATTTTTCGCCAACAGTAACCTCCGTTTTTGATGCATTCAGGCTAACTTGAACATCTTTTGCTGAAAGCCATGCACTAAATAAGCAGCAGAGTATTGTGATGATTCTCGTCATTTTACCAATCTTTTTCTCGTTTACCAGTACCCATTGCTTTTTCTTTATCCTTGAGCTTGTCTTGTGCTTTTTTGTCAGCTTGATTCATCGATTCCAACAAATGTTCGGTTTGTTCACGTCCTAGTTTAGGTTGATTGTTTCCTTCTTGTGGTTGTTGATTTGGCTGGTCTTGATTTTTATCTGGGTTCTGCTGATTTTCATTGTTCTGGTTTTGCTCTTGATCTTGCTGATTCTGATTGTTTTCGTTCTCGTTGTTGTTTTGATTTTGCTGTTCTTGTTGTTTTTTCTTGGCATAAGCTAAATTGTAGCGCGCCATTTCATTGTTTGGGTTTTTTCTTAAAGCTTCTTTATAAGATTCGATAGCACCATCGATGTCATTGTTTCTAAATTTTGCATTTCCTTGGTTGTATGAACTCCAAGTATCTTCATTACTTTCTCGAGCGCGCTGATATGCTTCCGCTGCCTCTTGAAATTTTCCAGCGCGGTATGCCGACTGAGCCAAATACGCATTCAATTCATTCGAATTCGGTGATAAGGTCTGTGCCTTTTGAAAGGCATCATAAGCATTTTCAAAATCACCGTTTTTGTAGAAACGTTTGCCGTCCTCGAAATGTTGCTGCCACGTTTGTGCATGCGAGCCGAAAATCAACATAATGACAGCAAGCAAAGAAACATATTTCAATATCTTATTCATGCTCATTTGTTTTAGGGTTCAAATGTATCATAACCAAGTAGGCCAGCAACAAAAGAAAGGCCTGTAAGGCAAAAATGCTACCATAACTTTTTCGCATTTTGCTTTCCATTTCTTGTGTGTGCGGATGACTTTGAAAACTTTGTTTCACAAGACCAGCAAAATTCCGAAAGGCACTTGTTTCTTTCCAAAAATGACCTTGGGTTTTTTGTGCAATTTCTTTCAAAAGTTCAAAATCAGGGACGGAACTAATGATTTCACCTGCACTGTTGCGTTTTACACCGCCTTGTTTTTCTGGTATCGGACCGCCAATTTGTGAACCTACAGCGATGACATGGATGATGGCGCCCTCTTGTTGGGCCTCGGCCAAAGCTGCATCAAGTCCACCTTCATGGTCTTCTCCATCAGAAATCAAATAGATGACTTTGTTTTTGGCTCCTGCAGAGAATGAACGCAGGCTCACCCTAATGGCTTCCGCAATATGTGTTCCCTGCTCACCAATCATATCCGTCGAAAGCGCATCAACGTATGACGATACGCTTTGTAAATCGCGTGTCATGGGTAAGTGTGGAAATGCAGACCCCGCGAAAACGACAATGCTCATCGAGCTTTGAGGCATATTGCGTGTTAGGTTGCTTAAGCCATTTTTCACAGCATCTAGCCTCGAGCGGCCGTTGTCCATGTCGCGCACCAACATCGAGCGAGAAACATCTACGGCTACAACAAATTCACCGCCCATGCCTTCAATGTTGACAGCGCGTGTGCCGCCTTGTGGATTAGCCAAAGCCAAAACGACAAACACAAAAGCTGTTCGCAATACGAAAAAACGCCAGAAACTTGTGCGAAGATCTGGAATAAGCATCAACAACTGTTGTAAACGTGTTGCGAATGTTTGATTGAGCACACGGTTTTTCCAGCTTAAATTGCTCAGATAAATCAAATAAATGAGTGGCAACAATAACAACAACCAAAGCATTTCGGGCTGCTGATACACCAGAAATGATGAAATGATGGGCTCATTTTTGAGCAAAGCGATGAGTACGTTGAACAATACAAACAGCACCCAAAACCCCAGCTCAGATAAACCTATCCTAGCGAGCAATTTAGGGAAGTGATATTTGTGCTCCTTGTTATTCATGTGCAATCCCTTTTAGAATTAACTTGGAGCTCACCAGTGAGAGCAGCATCAAAACCAAGGCGCTCAAATAGAAGGGCTTGGATTGAACGGGAATTTCAAATCGCGAAAAATCAGCAATCATTTCCGTTTTTTCCATTTGGTCAATCACCTGATAAATCTCGTAAAGCGCCTGTTCATCAGTGGCTCTGAAGTATTTTCCTCCCGTGTTTTCAGCAATGTAAGTCAAAGCCTGCTCATCAATTTCAACGGGTACCTGGACATATTGAACGCCAAACACCGTTTGTTGGGGAAATGGCGCCGTGCCCTGTGAACCTATACCTATGGTGTAAACGCGTACATTCTTGTTTTTCGCCAATTCCGTTGCCGTGTATGGATCGATTTCACCTGAATTGGAGACCCCATCCGACATTAAAATAACAACTTTGCTTTTCAGATTGTCATCACGCAGGCGGCTTACAGCCACACCTAAACCCATGCCAATGGCCGTGGAGTTTGTTTCCAATACACCCGGTTTGATTTCTGCAATTTTTTTCAAGAGCATGGTGTGGTCCGTAGTGGCTGGGGAAGCAGTATAAGCCTCACCTTCATAGAGCACCAAGCCAATTCTATCATTGGGTCGGTTGCGCACAAATTCGGCGGCAACTGCTTTGGCGGCTTCTAGGCGATTGGGTTCAAAATCTCGGGCCAACATACTCAAGGAAATATCCAAGGATAAAATGATGTCTATGCCTTGTGTATACTGCATTTGCCGGATTTGATCTTCCCGAAGGCGATGCGGTCCCGCGATTCCAAAAATCAATAACAATGCAGCAAAGAAAAGCAGTATTTTGGATAAATAAGGTAGTACGTAGGCGCTGAATAATGAGCTGCCGGTATTGAGATTTGTTGTGTTTACTGAAAATTTAAACCCAGATTTTTTGCGTTTGAAAATCCACAAGCCAATAATGCCCCAGAGGACAACAATCAACCCGAATGCTTCTGGGAAAATGTAATCGTAGGTCCAAAAACGAACATCGAAATTATACATCACCTGCTCCTTTCTTTGTTTTTGGTGAGTGGCTATCAGAATCTAGCTTCTGGTTCTCCTGAATTTTCCTTGTTTCAAGAATTAAGTTTCGTGCGCTCTGATAACAGCGCTCAATTTCTTGTTCATCTGTTGTGGCTTTTGAGAATTTGATCATATCCGCCAACTGCAAAAGCGCACCGAACTCATCCACAACTCGATTTTCAATCTGACTGCGACGCATGTGGGTCAAAATTTCATGGGTCGTTTTTTCGAAGGTGATGAACTTATAATGCAGGCCGATGTATCTTCTGAGGATATCTGAGAATTCTGCAAAATGAAGTTTTTGGTTTTCTGAGAATAGTCTGCGCTGCATCAGGCTTTCGAGGTCTTTGAGGGCACGTTTATCTGGGTCCAACTGAATAATAGGCTGTATTTGAACTTCCGTTTGCTTGATGTTCAGCACAAGGATTAAACCGACAATGAAAAGTGCTACGACGAGCAAATCAATGAGCCACCAAAATTTCGAGAATAGTTCGGATAGCTCGTTGGCTTCCACAACAATTTCATAAATATCTGCGATGTCACCGTTTTCATCGACCTGAGGGAAATTTACCTGAAACATGAGTGCTTGACTGGTCAATGAACCGGATGAATTCAAAGCAAACGGAGGCAGGACGACCCTTGCAGAATCCCAAACTGTGAATTGAATTCGAAGCTCTTGAGGCGCATATTGCACG
>DIUF01000084.1 GCA_002422285.1 Flavobacteriales bacterium UBA6165
TTGGTGATATACATAAAGCTCTTTTCGAGTTGCTCAGGGTTTTGTGTAAAGTCAATTTCCACTATGGCTTCTGTAAAGAAATCGGCACCATAAAACAAAAATGTGGCGTTTTGCTTGATGTTTTGCTTGCTGAATTCATACCCAAATCCATCCTCATTATCAACTACTAGCGTTTTTGGATTAGGGAGCAATTGTTCACACTCTTTCCATGTTTTCAGAAAATAGAGATATTCAATGTAATCGAACTGAGAAAAATCAAATTCTTTTGAATCGGTATTTTTTTCAGCGCTGCCTTGACATGAAACGGCAGTCATGAACAGAACCACAATGGCGTATAGGGAGATACTTTTCATCAGGGCAAGAAATTAATGTTCGCGCAAATCAACGGTGATAAAATCGGTGCCTACTCTAACCTGGAGAACTCCCGCTTCAAAATACCATTCCGCCTCATAATTTCCTTCGGTGTTATAACCTGTTTCAAAGCTCTCAGACCATTCACCATAAACAGCATCAAGTTGTGCAATGAGCTTCTGTTGGTATTCCATTACGAGGTGAGAATTCTTGTTTTTAAAATCGATGTTATAGACCAAGGCCGACATTTGTTCTGGCGCATCTTTATGTTTATGAAAACTGATAAAATGACCCACTTTATTCTCGTCTTGGGCCTCATAGTTCATCAATAATTCGGTTTCACCTAAAAACTTGTATGGCGTATGAATCATATGTTTGCTAATGGCCGACATTTCAAAACCGAGCAGAATGTGCTCCATGAAGTCTGTGAATCCTTCTTTGTATCCTTGCTGCGATTGGTTTTGCTCTGTCAAACGCGCTTGCTGTTCAGCTGCATTTTGTTCGTTGTTGTTGCATGCCATAAATAGCATAAAAGTACATGCTGCATAAAAGGAAAGTGCTTTCAGTTTCATATTGCCGTTTTAAGGGTATTGGGACGCAAATATTAAAAACCAAATGTTTACAAAACAGAGGCTTATTTGAATGTCCCGAATTTTTTCATGAAAACGCACAATTTTTTTATAAAAGAAGACAGAAGATTATGGGCGCAACATAAAATGTTCCTTCTCTTGTTGTTTTCGGGTTGAAGCCAACGCCATTCTTCCAAAATCTATAGTCAGGTGAAATTGCGGCAAAGCAACAATTTTTCCCCAAGCCTTCCACATATCATCTGACCAACGGATATCATCCAAAATCCAAAGCGTATCGTTGTGGGCGTGAGGTGTTAATTGGTTGATATATTCCATCAAAGCCGCACCTCGGTGATTGCCGTCAATGAAGATAAAATCATATTTTTCGGTAGATAATTGATCAAAGAAATCGTCAAAATGGGTGTTGTGAAAACGAATGTTTTGTGCAGGTAAAGGAAATAGTTTTTTTGCCGCATCATATGTCTGTGGGCAACCTTCAACGGTATCGATTTGTGCTTCGGGGTGACCCAAATGTAAATGAAGTGTGCCCCAAGCCAATGAGGTGCCGAGCTCCAAAATGCGCTTAGGTTGATAAAACTTACTCAATTGATAAAGCAAGGTTGCATATTTTTCGCTGGATCGGCTGTTTTTAAATATGGCTTTGATTTGCCGACTTGCGCCCATTTTTTTTGACCCCGCTCCAAAATCACTGACCTGAATTTTGTCGTTATTGCTCCTAAGCAATCGAAATTGCTTTTTAAGAACTGCTAAATCTTCATCGCTGATATTGATGGATAAACATGAATCTGAAAGCGTGTAAACAAAGGGCGAATGAATACCGTGCCTTTGTTTGGCCAGAATAAAGTGATAAATATGAGACCAATAGCGATTCATCTTGATTGAGAAGTTCCAAAAGTATCGATAGTTGAACGATAATTTGTTATTTTGCGCAAAATATGCATCAAATGACATTAGAGCAGAAGGTGGAACATGAGCGCAAATTGGTGTTTGAACTTACACCTAAAATTGAATTGGTCAATGCTTGTTCTATTCAAAATGGCATTTTACGAATGAATGCGGATGAGGCTTTTCGCTTGTCTTCAATGTTTTTGTCTTCAGCTAGAGACATTTGTTTTTTCATCCCAGCTTCTGGTTCTGGTTCGCGCATGTTTGAGTTCTTGTACGATTTTTTTAAGCATTCAGATGAAGAAAATCGAATGAAAGTAGAGCGCTTTCTCAACCACATCAACGATTTTGCTTTTAACAGAATGATTGATCCAGATGTGAGACTAAAGTTGGAATCAGGTGAAATGAGCCTCAAAGACTTTGCTGCTTATATTGTTGAAGAATCTGGATTAGACTTTGGAAACTTACCCAAGGGCTTGATTCCTTTTCATACTTACGATTATTTTGTTTTGAATCCTTTTCAAGAACATATGTTGCAAATTTGCAAATCCTTTTCAGATCGTGTAAACATACATTTTACCGTGAACTACGATTACTTGGATGAGATAAAAGATTCTATTCGTGCAATTACACGTATTTCAGCCTTTCAGCCCATGGTTCATTTTTCCCAGCAAAACAAGGAGACTGATAGTTTGGTTTTTTCGCTCGACGGTGAACTTTTGAAAGATGATTTGGGTAATCCTATAACCCGACCTGCGGGTCATGGTACTCTTTTAGAAAACCTGAATAGTTTGGACTCTCGTTTTATTTTCATGAAAAACATAGATAACATTCAACATTCCAATCATGATGAGTCGGCATCAACTTT
Source organism: Flavobacteriales bacterium UBA6165 (assembly GCA_002422285.1). Lineage (GTDB taxonomy): Bacteria > Bacteroidota > Bacteroidia > Flavobacteriales_D > Crocinitomicaceae > UBA6165. The sequence goes on from DIUF01000084.1 coordinate 2,695, forward strand.
TGCCATGCTTGGCGGTTTATTGCTCCAACTTAATGATGAGCTTCTAAAAATTTGGAATGCACCAACTCATGAGAGATATGAATTGATGAAATATGTTCAGGAGAAATTCAAAATGTTTCATCTAGATGATATGATTCCACGTGAAGAGAGTGAAATTGATGTATGGTTGAAGCGTCCAAAACGTATCTGTGGCATGGTGAAAAACGAAGGTCAACCTGGTGGTGGGCCTTTTTGGGTGAAGCGCAACGGAAAAATTGAAAAGCAAATTGTTGAAAAAGCACAAATAGCCCATGATTCAGAACAAATGCTTACCTTGGTGAAAAGCACTCACTTCAATCCCGTAATGATGGTTTGTGATATTTATGATTTTGAGGGGAATAAATTCGATTTAAAGAACTTTCAAGACCCCAATGCTTATATGGTGGTTGATAAAAAACTGAATGGCACCCAAGTTCGCTTTATCGAGCGAGCTGGACTTTGGAATGGTAGCATGGCCGATTGGATAACTGTTTTTGTTGAGATATCTTCGGATGCATTTAGCCCTGTAAAGGACGTGTTAAATTTATTGGATAACAAACACTTAGGATAATATAAAAGAGCATGGATAGTGTTTATAAAATCGTATTTAACACAATTCAAGAAGGTCTGATTTTAACAGATCACACCGGAACTATAAGACTTGTTAATCCGCGAACTGAGAAGCTTTTTGGTTATGGTGCTGAAGAGTTGATTGGACAGAAAATAGAGATTCTTATTCCAAACGAATACAGAGATATGCATGTGGCAAGCCGAGATGGATATCAAAAACGTCCAGTCAATAGGCAAATGGGCTCTGGAATGACGCTTTTCGGCAGACGTAAAGACGGATCCAAATTCCCTGTTGAAGTAAGCTTGAATTCCTTCTTGGACGATAAGGGAAACCGCTTCGTTTCTGCATTGATTACCGATATCCAAATTCGCAAAAAAGCCCAAGATGAGGTGTTGCGTATCAATGAAAACTTGGAGCAAATCGTAACAGAGCGCACTAAGGAGTTGTATGAAAGTAAGCAGCTTTATGAATCTATTTCTAAGCATTTTCCAACCGGTGCTATTTATGTACTCAACTTGGATTTCAAGATCGATTATGCTGATGGGATGGAGTTTGTGCGTCTAAATCATGACCCTCAAAAGATTATTGGCGAAGACTATGTAGAAATCAATTCAGAAAATAGAAGGAGATTATTAAACATGCTCAACAAACTTATTGAAGAAGGAGCAGTGGCGCCTGAGTTTATATTCAAAGATGAAGAGCATTATAAGGTGAACGCAAGTCTTTTGAAAGATACTTCTGGCAAATTGAGTCGCATTTTGATTGTTGAAAACAACATTACACAACAGAAAAAAACCGAAGAGTCGCTCGAAAAAAATATTGAAGAGCAACGACGCCTGAATTTGCTTAAATCCCGCTTTGTTTCTTTTGCTTCTCATGAGTTTAGAACACCCCTTACCACGATGAATTCTTCTGCAGATTTGATTCGTAGATATTTGGAAATGGGTGAAAACGAAAAAATTCACAAGCACATCAGTCGCATTCAGCAGTCCGTGGTATATATGACCAGCTTGTTGAACGATTTCCTTTCCTTGGACAAAATTGACTCTGGTGTTGTTACCTTAAACAAACAGAGCATTGATTTGAGTAAATTGCTGGAAGAGTGCCTTGAAGAAACAGCAGGATTGAAAAAAGCTAAGCAGCAAATAGAGATTCAAAACGGGCTTGAACAAATTGAATCTGACCCTTTTCTTCTGAAATCTATACTTATAAATCTGATTTCTAACGGTTTAAAGTATTCTGGCGACCAAGGTTTAGTAACGGTTTCAACGCTTATGGTCAAAGATGAATTTCAAATTTGTGTTAATGACAATGGTATGGGAATCCCTCATGCTGAATTACAAAATTTGTTCACCCGATTTTTCAGAGCCTCCAACGCCCAAGAAATTAAAGGTACAGGATTGGGATTGCATATTGTTTCAAGACATGTAGACATGTTGGGCGGCAGAATAACTTGCGAAAGTGAAGAGGGCGTAGGAACACAATTTTGTATATATTTACCACTTAAACAACCTTAAACCAAAATCTATATTATCCCATGATAAAAATTGCCGTAATTGAGGACAATACGGATATGCGCGAGAACATATGCGAAATTTTAGAATTGGCGAATTACAAAGTAGTCTCTGCTCAGGATGGAAAAGTCGGTTTAGATTTAGTTCGAAAAGAACTGCCTGATTTAATTTTATGTGACATCATGATGCCTGAATTGGATGGATATGGAGTTTTGTATTACCTTTCAAAACATCCTGAGACATCTAGTATTCCCTTCATTTTTCTTTCTGCGAAATCTGAAAAAGACGATTTTAGAAAAGGCATGTTGATGGGTGCCGATGACTATATGACCAAGCCTTTCAAGGAAATTGAACTTCTCGACGCCATTGAAACTCGTTTGAAGCGTAGTTCTGCTATTCGCTCTTTATCCACTGATTCATCGAACTTACAGCAATTTATTTCATCTCACGCGGCTCTGCACAACATGAGTGAATTGGCTTTAAAAGCACGCACCAAAAATTTAGAACGCAAAGAGCAGTTGTATTTTGAAGGCGACCAACCGAACTATATTTATTACATTGTTGAAGGAAAAATCCGCACCTACAGGGTAAATGCCGACGACAAAGAATTGGTTACCGCACTCTACAGCGAAGGCGATTATTTTGGCTATTTAGAACTTTTACAGGACAGGCCTTACGAGGAATATGCCGCTGCATTGGAGGATTCAAAATTGGCCATGATTTCCAAGGAGGATTTTTTCTCAACTGTACTGTCCAACAGAGAGGTTGCTGCTTCTTTTATGAGTATGCTTGCCAAAAATGTAAGCGATAAAGAACAAGATTTGGTTCAAATGGCCTACGACACAGTCAGAAAGCGCGTTGCGAGTGCCTTAGTGCGCCTATACGATAAGTTCAACACGAGCAACGACAAGCATTTTGCCATGACCATTTCACGCGATGAATTGGCCTCCATTGTAGGCACAGCAACGGAATCGGTCATCCGAATTTTATCTGAATTCAAAGCCGATGGCTGGATTCATGTGCGAGGCTCCTTGGTTGAAATTATTGATATCGAGCCTTTGAGGAAGTATCGGTTTTAACCTACCACAACCACAACCATCTTGTCCCAATCCAAATATTTCACAGCCAATTCTTGCAAGCGTTTTGGTGAGATTTTATTGAGGGTTTCCAGAAAACTGTTCAAATGATTTTGGGGTAAATCGAAGCGCTTTGCGAACAAAAACTGACTCATTTGGGCAAAGGCTCCATCGGTCGATTTTAATATTTGTCCTTGGATGTAAGCTCGAGCCAAATCGAGTTCATCAGTTCCAATTTCTTCTTCGCGCAAACGATTGATTTCGTGCTTGATGGCCTCAACGGCAGCGTCTTTGTGTTCTTTGCCTACTTCGGTGCTGATGAAAAAATACCCAGTGTTTTCATAAGCCGTAATGCCTGAACCTACGCCATAGGTATAACCTTTGTCTTCGCGGAGGTTTTGCATTAATCGACTTCCAAAATAGCCTCCTAAAATGGTTTCCAAAATATCAAATTCGAAATAGTCCTCATGCTTGGGTGTAAACAAAACTCGACCAATGCGAATGGTGGTCTGCATGGCTTTGGGCTTTTCAATGTATTGCTGAACAGGATGGTAAGTCAAATCTAGTTTTTGGGCTTTAGTTGTTTTGCTGTATCGATTATTAAAAATCTCTTCTAATATCGCGATGTGTTCTTCCGATATCGGTCCAACTATATTGATTTGCTCGACGTTTTTGCTTAAGTGTTCTTGATAAAATTCGCTACAATCTTTTGCTTTAATGTTCAAGAAATCAGATTCTTCCGCTACTTCGCCCAATTTGTTGTTCGGGAAAAGTGCCTTTAGAAATTCTCGTCTTGCCACGTAGGCATTTTTCTCCATGTTGATTGTGTGTTGCTGAAGTGCTGCTTTGCGGTGCATTTCAAACTTGTCCTCAGGAAATGATGCATTTTCCAATACGTCTTTAACAATCTCAAACGTCGACTGAAAGTGATTGAGCAAACCGTAAACATGCAAACTGCTGCGGTTCATGCCTGCTTCTACATTCACAAAAGCGCCTTGCATATCGAGCTTTTCTTGGATTTCGAGTTGGCTCAAATCCTTGGTGCCGGAGAAAAGTAAATCGGCTGTAAATGAACTTATTAAAGGCTTGGTTTGCTGCATTTTGCCCGCGCCAAATTCAATATGAACATGGAAAACATCATTAGGCACTTCGCGAATCACATGGATGGGCAGACCACTTTCGGTGTTGTGTATTTCAGGTAGAACAAGTGAAATATTTTGCAAGGCTCCAACTTCTGGTGCTTGAGATCTATTTTTGGTCATGACTTTCGGGTTGGATGATTAAACTTGAGCATTGTGATTTTTGCAGCACTTTTTTGAGTTCCGCATTGACTTGTTCTGCGGTGATGTTCTCGTAGTTCAGCACCTCTGAATTGATCAAATCGGCATCACCCAAAAGTTCGAAATACGCCAAATTCATGGCCCGCGATTGCAGACCTAATTCTTCAAACATTTTGGAGGTCAAAAATTTGTTGCGCACTTTTTCCAGATCTTTCTGCTCAATTCCATTTGCACAAATATCTTCCATAAAAGCCCATAAATCAGCTTCTAATGTTTGCATCATGCTGGGGTCGTGTAGCTTACCAGAAACTACCAATAGTCCAGGGTCGATGGAGCCCAAAATGAACGCTGAAATCTCTGAAACCCATTGTTTTTCATTGAAATAGCGTTGATACAGCATAGAAGATTTTCCTCTGCCCAAAATATCGGAAATCAAATCGACGATGGCGTAATGCTCCGACATGCGTCCACCCATTTTGAAGGTGAAATAAAAGGCTGTTGCAGGCACATCACGAACAATAGTTCTATTGCGGTATTCGAGTTGTTTTGGCTCTTCAATGAGCTTGCGGGAAATGTGAGGTCCTGCAGGTAAATCGCCATACCAAGCGTTGACCAAATGCTCAATTTCAGCTATTTCAAAATCTCCGGCAATAGACAAAATCGCGTTGTTGGGATGGTAATAATTGTGGTAAAAGTGCATCGCATCAGCCATCGTCACGCGTTCTATGTGTTCTAGATTTTTACCAATCGTTGCCCAATTGTACGGATGTTTTTCAAAAGCCACAGGACGCAATTCGAGCCAAGTATCACCATAAGGTTGATTGAGGTAACGCTGTTTGAATTCTTCAATCACCACTTGGCGTTGAGTCTCCAAATTTTTATCGGTTAGCGCCAATTGGGTCATGCGATCCGATTCCACCCAAAGCGCCGTTTCAATTTGGTTTTTCGGCAGATTGATGTAGTAATTAGTGATGTCGTTGGAGGTAAAGGCATTGCTCTGACCACCAACTTTTTGCAGGGCTTTGTCGAAGTCTTCAACATGCGCTGAGCCACTAAACATCAGGTGTTCGAATAAATGTGCCAAACCTGTAAGTTCAGGATTTTCATCGCGCGCACCAACGTCATAGAGCGTGTTCACAACCGCCATGGGTGTGGTTTTGTCTTGGTGAAAAACTACCCGAAGACCATTTTTCAAGGTGAATTTGTGGTGGTTGATCATAGTACTATCCCTGAAATTTCTTCTTGCGCAGCTCTAAATTCATTCACCAAATCTTCCACCACTTCTCCTGCAGTTTTGATTTCGTTGATGAGTCCTGAAATTTGCCCGATTTCCAACTCGCCTTCTTCTAAATCGCCTTCAAACATACCTCTTTTGGCTCTTCCTCGACCCAAAAGCGTAGTCAATTCTTCAAGGTTTGCTCCGTTTTGATAGGCAGCTTCCACTTTTTGGTAGAATGGATTTTTGATCAAACGAACTGGTGTGATTTCTTTCAAGGTGAGCATGGTATCACCCTCTTTGGCTTTCACGATTTCTTGTTTGAATGCCTGATTGGCGCTGCTTTCCACGGTTGCTGCAAATCGACTGCCCAATTGAACGCCATCAGCGCCTAAAGCCATGGCTGCCAACATACCGCGACCTGTTCCAATGCCTCCCGCAGAAACCACAGGAATTTGAACGGCTTGTTTCACCATCGGAATCAAGCAAAGGGTTGTAGTTTCATCGCGACCATTGTGACCGCCTGCTTCAAATCCTTCGGCAACAATGGCATCCACACCAGCTTCTTGGGCTTTCAAGGCGAATTTCACTGAAGCCACTACGTGCACAACAGTAATTCCATGTTGTTTCAAATGAGCCGTGTATGTTTTTGGATTGCCCGCACTTGTGAAAACAATCGGCACTTTGTGTTTAATAATGGTTTCAATGTGTTTGTCGATATCTGGATACAACATCGGCAAATTCACTGCAAAAGGTTTGTTGGTTGCGGCTTTGCATTTTTGAATGTGTTCATCCAAAACATCAGGATACATGGAGCCCGAACCGATGATGCCCAGTCCGCCGGCATTTGAAACCGCCGAGGCCAAACGCCAGCCCGAGCACCAAATCATGCCGCCTTGAACGATGGGATATTGAATACCAAAAAGTTGTGTGATTTTGTTTGTCATATTGAAAGTTTGAAGGACAAATTTACCTAAAACTTAATGACAGCAGTTGAGTCTGTTGTGTATTCCTCCCAATAAAACTTCGCAAATTTTCTTTTCTGATCCACATTCACCCAACCAACATGGGCGTCTAGGGCTTTGCGCCAAAGTTTTTTGTGGTTTTTCATGGCATAGAAGCGGAGTTTTTTGTTGCAAAGCGCGGCATCATCCACTTTCGTTTGCAGTTTCACCAAGTCGCTTGAATCGAGTTTTGCGGAAAAATGACTGCTGAATTTAGCGCTTCCTCTCGGCACCAAAGCATCGGGAAAATCTGATTCGCAGTGATTCACCGAGCCATCCAAAAACACAAAAATGGAATCCAAATCTTTCACCTGCTCATAGCTGAAACCACTGCCAGAAATCAAAAGTTGAAGCGGTTTTTTATACACTTTTCCTGCGTGATAATACGTCAACAAGTGTCGATAAGGCTTGATGATTTCCAGCAACAAAGGCAAGGTTTCATGGAGATTGGTTTTGAAATCAATCATCAAAATCAAGGGCTCAGGATAGTTTTCGTAAACCCAATTTCTCGATTCTAATAACTTAGACAAGGGTTTCAAATAGAGGGTTTCCAATGTTTTTCTTATGCTCAACAAAACACCAACATGTGCCACTCTGAGCTCACCCTTGTGTGCAAAGACATCGACCTCAATACTCGTGAAACCATATTTCAAAGCCCCCCAAAGCGGATTAATTTTGTTGTAATCGTTGTGGGCATGGGCGCAAGGAATGGGACGTGAAGAAATGTTCTGCGCGAAAACAGAAAAAGTTAGAATAGAAATGCCAATTGTGAGTAAGAAGCGCATGAGGCAAAGGTATCACCTTCAAAACAAAAATCTCCAAATTTTTTGAATTAGTAAAGTGCTGAAAAATGGCAAAATTATTACCCCCAATAATATTATGATTGAAGGAATAATATCAATCCAATGTTCTGGTGATTTTGAAATTTCGGGTTCGCGATTTAATAACAATCGATATGGTATTCTGATTACTTGATGTAACAATAAAAAGATCATCGAAGTTTGACATAACACAAAAATCAATTCTTTTCCAGAACTATTTGAAAACGTTAGGAAAAAAACACCAAATACGATTAAGGCCGTTGCAATTAGAAAAGCCTTAAAAAAGTTCTTTCGTGTTGTTAATTTTTCTTGATATATGACTAGACCCACAAAGCAAATAATCACGATGATAAGTGCTACATAATCTATTATATTCAATGAGAGAAGGCTCATAAATTTTGGTGTTTTTGAGTTGAGACTTTGTCAAGTTGTTTTTTAAAACGCCTGAATTATCGATAAGTGTCAAATGTAAGAATTTCGCTGTCGTTGAGCTATTCGATTTTAACGGTTAAGTAACGGTTATTAACCGTTAGGTAACGGCTATCGGTCGCAACCACTTGTTTTTCAGCGCCTTGCATCGATGTGGTTTTTCGGTTTTTTCGGCTCTACAAATTTACTTACTTTAAAAGAGGCATTATTTTCCAAAAGAACAAACCAATCGCATTAAGCAAAGGTAGGGAAGACATTTGAATTTGGTTTAAGAATGACCTTGAATTAGCATCGCTACTTCTTCAAAGTCCAAGTGTCAATGCCTTGTTCTTTAAGTTGAGCCGCGATTTGTGATGCTCGAGCTGCATCATTTGTCCCATTCGCCGCCACACGATGTAAGCCACCTTGCACATCCACAATATACGGATTCAAACCTTTTTCGCGCAAAGCTGTCATGTGGTTATCAGCGTTTTCTTTTAAGCCGAAACATCCAGAAATCAAGTGGTGGGAATTTCCGGAAACAACAGTATGTTCAACAATCTGAACTTCTGCTCGTGGCGCTTCTTTTTCAAGTTTCACAGCAAAAATCAAATCTTCATCGTAGTTGAAATTGAAAGAGTTTACATCTTCAGGCAAAGCTTCCACGATCGATTCCAAATTGGTGTTGGTTTCTTCTAAAGTTGTTTCTCCGTCCATCAGTATGGATTTGTATTTGGCAGGAACAGATTTGTGAAAAGGATTAAAATCTGTCATTGCAAGCTTTTTGGTTTGCAAAACATCAGTTGTTAATGGCACCCAGAAAGAATAAAATACAAAGGGTAAAACAATTGCTGCTGCTGCCACTCTAAGCCAAATTGCCTTGTTGACGTGTTTTGGACTCACAACATCTTGAGCGAGTACAACTTTCGATTCTTCGCTTTCTAGTTTTTCAATAGGTTCACCTGAAATTGGAATAATAATGCCAATGGGTTCAGGAGCAACTGTTTTCTCTACTTGTACCTCTAATGTTGGCTGAGCAACCTGAATTGGAGCTTGTTCTTCTTCAATTTCAAAAACCACTTCGCCCAAGCCAAATGATTGTAACAATAAGTTGTGGTGTCGGTCTTGCTCAAAGCGAAGTTTGCGTTCTTCATCTAGGAACAACAAGCCAACGCGTTCAATTTCAATGCGCTCGCCATTTTTCAATTGTGCTTGCCATTCAGAAACTGTTGTTTTGATGAGCTTGCTCGCATCGTCTAAAGACATTTGAGCGCGATTGGCAACATAACGTTCAAATACGCCATCCGACAAATTCAAATGTGTATGGAAAAGCAATTGTTTATAGGGCGGCAACAACTTATTTCGCTTTTCAGAGAAACGCGCTGGCATTTGACGGGATACAAATCCGCCAAGCTCAGGAACAATAACACTGTCCTGACGCAACAACAAATCTCCTATATAGTTCGAAATCACTCTCATATTGCTTGCAAAGGTAAGAAAAAAAGAAATGGGGTAAGAGCACCATTTTTAATTTACAAACTTCAATACGCAAATGAGCCCTGAAGGTTCTACTTAAAATAAAAAAAACTGCAATTTCAGATAATCCTCAAAGTCTTGCGTTGGTTTTCATGAAGAAATTTAGGCATTTCGAGAAGATAAATAACCATTATGCAAACACCCATTATTCGCCTCCATTTTTATTGTGATTTTCGTCAAAACAAAACTACAATAAAATGAAAAAAAGCGTTCTAAATTTAAGCTATCTGCTATTAGCATTTGTTCTTTTAGCGTCTATCTCCAATCAAATGGCAGAGGAACATCCCAGCAATTCTTCAACCCTAGGCATAGAAAGTGTTCAGTCGGATACCCCAACGGTTAGAAGGTGCAGAGTTATTAAACGATACAGGCCAAAAGGAGAGGTTTATCGAATGAGCATGACAGTTGATAATTCGCTCATACAATTCCGTGATTTGGATTCGGATAATGATAGGATAGTGGATGTGCTTGACAAAAAACCAGAGGGATTCGATGGGTATGTAACCTTTGAATTTTTAGACAACAACGGCAAGCAGATTGATTGTACAGGGCCTATAAAACTGGCCGCTATCAAGTCGAAAGGGAAAGACGGAAAAGAAATTGAGTTCGAGAGTGAAGAAATCGAAGCAAAAACTGGCGGAAACTTTTTATGTGGAAAAACGGATCATTTTCTCTATCCAGTGAACATTCGTGTTTACAACAGTGAAGGAAAATTGATGTACACCCAAAACACAACCTTCAATTTCAAAAGCGAAAACAATCCAAAAAACAAAAAAGAAGAGATTTTTGAATCAGGCGAAGTTCTAGATGGAGAATATAAAACGAAGTAAAATTTTTAGAAAGTCAAGAATTCCTTTTATGCAAAAAAGCCTCCCAATGTAATTTGGAAGGCTTTTGCTTTTTAAGTCAATTTATTCTCGAAGAACTACGCATCTGCCTCCATATACTCCTCAATGCCAGCACAACTGCACACTAAGTTTCTATCGCCATAGGCGTTGTCTACTCGGCGCACAGGCACCCAATATTTCCATTCCTTCAAATATGGCAAAGGATAAGTTGCCTCTTTTGGTGAATAAGGGTAATTCCACTGGCGGTTGATGATGCAGTCGGCATTATGCGGTGCATTTTTCAACAAGTTATTTTCTCTATCGGCAACACCCAATTCGATGTCTTTGATTTCCTTGCGGATTTGAATCATGGCATCGCAAAAACGATCCAATTCATCTTTGTCTTCACTTTCTGTTGGCTCAACCATTAAAGTGCCGGCTACAGGGAAAGACACAGTCGGTGCGTGGAAATTGTAGTCGATCAAGCGCTTGGCGATATCAGCAACTTCCACATCAGCTGTGCGTTTGAAATCGCGACAATCGATGATCATTTCGTGTGCAACAGTACCATTTGTTCCTGTGTAAAGCACATCATAATGTCCAGCCAAACGGGCTTTGATGTAATTCGCGTTCAAAATGGCGTTTTCCGTTGATGCACGTAAACCTTCTGCACCCAACATTTTGATATAGCCATAAGAAATCAACAAAATCAAGGCGCTACCAAATGGCGCTGATGAAATAGCAGGAATGGCTTTTTCACCACCTGTTTTCAACATCACAGAGCCGGGCAAGAAAGGGGCTAAATGCGCACCAACACCAATCGGTCCCATACCAGGTCCGCCGCCACCATGAGGAATGGCAAAGGTTTTATGCAAATTCAAGTGACAAACATCCGCACCAATATTCCCCGGATTGGTCAAGCCCACCTGAGCATTCATATTCGCACCGTCCATATACACCTGTCCGCCATAGGCATGGATAATATCTGTGATTTCGCAAATACTGGCTTCAAAAACTCCGTGTGTTGAAGGATAAGTAACCATCAAAGCACCCAAACGGTCTTTGTGCAACTCTGCTTTTTCACGCAAATCTGC
>DIUF01000086.1 GCA_002422285.1 Flavobacteriales bacterium UBA6165
ATGGAGTGTCCGTCAGCGAAGGAGCGATACAATTGACGCGAATGTTATTGGCCGCATATTCTGCCGCAAGACTTTTGGTCAGTCCTTCAACCGCTGATTTCGAAGCTGCAATTGAAGCATGAAAAGGCATTCCCAATTTACTGGCAACGGTGCTGAACATAACGATGCTCGATGAACTAGCGCGTTTTAAATTGGGCAGTAATTTTTGAATTACTTGAACGGCTCCCAAAACATTTTGGTTAAAATCATTCAAGAAATCCTCTTTACTCAAACGATGAAATGGCTTTAAATTGATGGAGCCTGGACAATATACCAAAGCATGGATTTCTTCTGGCAAAGCGTCTAAAGGAGAAAAATCACCGGATGTTGCATCGAAAACGCTAAACTCCAAATTCAAGGCATCCAAGTCATCCGATTCCGAACGCGAGAAGGCATACACTTGATTGCCCTCACTTAAAAGTCGAGCTGTTGCCAAACCAATTCCTTTTCCTGCTCCGATAATTACAATGTTTTTCATCATTTTTCTGTTTTGTTTTTATTTCTCTTGCAACGTTCACTGCAATACTTCACCTCATCCCACGAACGTTCCCATTTCTTCCGCCACGTGAATAGCAAACCGCATGTTAAACAGATTTTAGTGGGAAGATGTTCTTTTTTCATGGTTGATTTCTCTTTCGCTGCTTATTTATCCTCACCAAAGTAGCAACAATCTGTTCGCCTTCGGAGCGTGACAAATCGGTTTTTCGTGTATCCCAAATGATTTTGGTTTTTTCACGCGTGTCTTCGATTTTAACGATGCGCTGCGGATAATTTTCGCCCAATTTAAAATCATAAAACACTTCTTCCATGGCGTTGATATTCCAAGGTTCGTGAATGAGATGCAGGGGTAAATGCGCCAATTCCGGACACCACTTTTTAATAAAAACAGCTTCTTCATCGTGTTTGTGACTGTTGAGCACGGGATTGTAAACGCGAATGGTATTCACACCCGTTGAGCCCGCTTGCATCTGGAATTGTGTGTAGTGAATGCCGGGTTCAAAATCCAAAAATTGTTGCGCCAAATGATAAACTCCGTGTCGCCAATCCTGAAACAAATGATGAGTCAAAAAAGAAACCAATAAGGCACGCATTCTGAAATTGATCCAACCGGTTTCCACAACACAACGCATGGCAGCATCGACCAAAGGATAGCCCGTTTGACCTCTTTTCCATGCTTCAAGAAAAATGTCATTTTTATCAGGCCAAACATCTTCGAAAGCCCGATTGATACAAATGGTTTCGTATTCACAAACGGTTTCAAACTTCTGGATGAAATGACAATGCCAAGTCAAACGCGTGAGGAAATTGTTGTGCGGATTTTTGTTGGATTTGTTCAATGCATCGCGATAAACATACTGAAAAACCTGACGAATATTGATGTTGCCCCAAGCCAAATATGGCGACAAACGACTGCATGAAATCCGACTCAATTCGGGTTTGGAAATGTGTCGACTGTAATTGAAAACACGGTCTTTAACAAAACTCTGCAAGTATTTCCATGCATAGGACTCCCCTGCTGGTTGAAATTGTTTGGGATAGAATTTCAATTCTTCGATAAGCGCATCGTTCAGCAAAAAGGGATGATTCCAAGGAATTGTTTTGCCGTCAGCATAGGTGTTTTCAATAGGTTTGCTGTGCGCCATTGAAAACCAAGCCTTGTCCCATGTTACTCGATTTTTTATGCCACGCAAAATCCCATCACGTTGAAATTCAGTCCAATAAACTCCATTTTGACGGAACAACTTCTTCATGCTCAAATCAATATCAAAGGTCAAACGAATACCCGATTCTTGGTAACTCCATACATGTTGAACATCAAATTCGCTCATTACAGCAGTAAAAATCTCTTCAGTTTTCCCGAAGCACATATTCACTTGGAAATTGTATGGACTCAAATTTTGTTGCAAATCCGACATACTGTGGTACTGAAACTGCAAATGCCGCGGTGAATAATCAGGATACGCAAGGACATCTGAATCGAAAATATAGAGCACCAAATAAGGTAAATCACTTGATTCTGCTTGATGAAACGGCAAATGGTCTTGCGAACGAATATCGCGTTTCAACCAAACAATATTGATTTTTGGTTTGCTCATCTGTTCTCAAAATCTGCTCTGAGTTGTTTTTCAATCGCTTTCCAAAAACCAAAAAAACTATTGAAATTTTTCTGAGGAATTGCTGTCAAAAAATCGCGGGGTTCTTCCTCACCTTGATACTTGTTGAGCGGATGTTGTTTGAACAAAAATTTTGATTCGCCAGCAATATTTTTTAATTCCTCAAATTCACCAACAAAGACCTGAATCCCTGGAATATTTCTCGATAAATCAATCATGAATTCAATTGATTTTGAACTAATTGGATATCTTTCAAAGACACTTGGCTCGAGCAATAAAACACGATTGAAAGATTCCTCTTTGTGCCAATTCAAATCCAAATTGTACCAATTGTAAATCAAAGTTGGCCATTCAGGATTGATCTGAAAATCGGCATCCGTTTCAGGTAAATTCGTTTTCCAAACCTTTTTTTCTCCTTGCATGAGTTGTCCGGGAATGTCAACGTTTGGAATTTCCTCATAAGAAACATCGAGATAGGTTTCAAATTGATTAGTCCCAGCGTATTTATTGATATTCTCTTGATTGGCGAAATATTTTTTCTGACTGAATGCACCGGCGACCCATTGCCAAGAACAAGCATTACTGGCCCAATCGGCATCCAACAAATGATAATACATCCATCGAGCAGGTTCGCGCCAGTGATAGCGCCCGATATTGCAAGCCACAGACGCCGTGTACATCCGCAAATGGTTGTGCATGTAACCCGATGATTCTAAATTTTTTATTGCAAAATCTATGGCTTCAATTCCCGTTTCAGCTGTCAAAAGGGCACTCGGTAAATCTCGACTTTTCACTTGCTCCTGTGCTCGTTTGATGTCCGTATTAATGTCTTCTCCGAGTCGCATCCAAACCAATTGAAAGAAGTCGCGCCAAGCCAGTTCTTGTACCAATTTCTCGACATCTTGCCAGTCAAACCCAGCGTTTTTCAAATAATCAAACACAATTCTGGTTGACAAAACACCGCGAGAAATGTAGGGCGACAAATAAGTCACAGCGCCATCAATATAATTTCTGGTCCGACCATAAGCCTGAGGATTGATATCGTTCAGCAATTGAAAAATCTGCTCTTTGTCGGTGGTAAAAGACCTCATCTCTTGCTGATTTTGTTGTTGGAAATGTGTCTTTGACGTGCGCACTTGAACCGTTCAATGTCCGTTGAGCGTTTGTTCAAATGTTTAATGCTAACCCCCTGATTGACACGTTTTCTCCACAAATTAAAACTTGATCTTTTCAAAACAGAGCGCATGATTTTAATAACCTCGCCTTGCGTAAATCCATATTGAAAACGGATGGCCTCAAACGGTGTTCTGTCCTCCCACGCCATTTCAATGAGTCGGTCAAGTTCTTGTTCGGAGAGATTTTCTACGGTGATTTTCATGCTTGTAAAACATAAGAATTAAAACATTGTTCAATTCCTATTGGTCATTCAAGCTCTCCAAAAACACCTCTGCACGACTCAAATACAAATTTTTCTTTTCCTCTTCCCATTTATCAAAGGTGTTGATGAGCATGGCCAAACGTGGATTGGATTTGAAAAAATCGCGGTTGA
>DIUF01000096.1:0-11472 GCA_002422285.1 Flavobacteriales bacterium UBA6165
CTCGACAAGTTTTTGCAGTATTACAACACCCGCGGAAAAGACAAGCGCGTACCTTTGGCCGAGGGAAATGCTATTCGCTTGATGACTGCGCACAAATCCAAAGGACTGGAATTTCCTGTGGTGATTATGCCGCAAACCAAATGGGACTGGTCGGTTCGAGGCAGCATGAATTTGTTCCACGATGCTCAACGTGAGGTGTTTTATTTGGCCTCAATTTCAAAAAGCGATGCAACGCAACTGCAAGTAGCACTTTACGAAGAAGAGATAGCAAAAAACAAACTTGATGCCTTCAATTTGTTTTACGTGGCTTGCACAAGAGCTGTTGATGAATTGCATATTCGTTCGGCTTTCAATGCACCGAAAAAAGATAAAAAACCCGAGCATTTGGCTTACGAATTGTCGGATTATTTCGCTTCTCATCACCAAGAAAATGCTACGGAATCAGACAACATCACATTATACGAATTGGGTGAATTGACGCTCAAAACCGAATCTGAAAAGCTCTCGTCGAATTTGGATATTCATCTTTTTGGCGAAACACTTTGGTTTCCGGAGATTTCGCTTATCGACCGCGATGCTTTGGATGACTTGAGTTTAGATCAAAATAGGGTGGTGGGTCGCGTAGTACACGCCGTTTTAGAAAATATGCACAGTTCAGCGGATTTAACTGAAGCGCTAGATAAGGAAGTTAAAAAACAAGCGATTTCGCATGAATTAAGAAATTGGGTTGCTGCTCATTTACAAAAATTGCTCGAACATTCTGAGGTACTTGATTTGATTTTTCCGAAATTGGATGAACAAACTTTAGACGAACGAGAAATTCTCATTTCAGCATCGGAGCGCATTCGTCCAGACCGCGTTATTATTGGTCAGAATGAAGTTCGCGTGATTGACTATAAAACAGGTCTGCCAAGAAAACGCGATGTCAAGCAAATCCAAGAGTATGCTTATGCACTGATGGCAATGGGCTATCAAAATTGTAAAGCCTATTTGGTTTATACCGATGAAATTAAAGTGCAGCAGGTTATTTAGGGTAGTCCGTACACAATTATTTCAAAAGGCTCTGAGCAGTTCATTTCCTCTTCTTTATAAATTAAACAAACCAGCGTGTAGCGATTGAATTCCAAGGGCTCAAAGAAGAACGGCAACTGAAAACTTCCAGAAAAGTTTTCTTTCGCATTGCTTTTAAAAATTGCCTTTTCCAGATAGCGATGATTAGTACCCAAGGAGTCATCAATAGACACCATAAAGCGGTTTGTACCATTTGAATAGCTGCAATTTCCATTGATTACCACGACCAATCTAGAATACAATTTAGATACTTCAAAATTTTGAATAAGCGGTTCACTGAACAGAACATCAAGTGGAATCCCAGTCAAGCGAAGCAACTCATCTTTTTTCATATTCGAATTGAATTTTTCCTGCCATAGATAGCCTTGATATTTCTCATCCGTTTTCAGAAATACGGTCCAATACGCTTCTTTGTGCATGGCATCCCCCAATAAAATGTAGTTCTTATATTGATAGGTCTGCACCAGGGCTAGATAAGAGAAGCATGTTATTATCGGCACAACGAGCCACTTCAAAATTTGTCGTTTCAATTGGTATATTGGCACAGCAACAAGTATTGCAAAAGGATAAAAATCAATCATTACGCGACTTCCGAAACTTTCACCATAGTACCATACCCACCAGCTGGAAAGCACGTAAACCGAGACGAGAAAGGGTAATATGAAGGTAGCGATGTTCATCCAAGATTTTTTCATCACCCAAATACCTATACCCAAGATTAGGAAAACAAAAAACACGGGTGCATAAATGAAAAATCCCTTGCGATAACTGAACAAGAAATCTATGATGTGAGGTTCTGAGAAATTGAATGACTCATCGCCATAGGAGCGCACTAGCCACTGACCCGTTTGAAGATTCCAAATAAGAACTTGGATGCTGATGACCAAACCGAAAATGACAAAGGATAAAAACAACATTTTTCGATTCAAGAAGTACATTGTGATGTCGCTGAGTTTTTTTCCTGATACATGAAGCAAGAAAGGCAGGAATAAAATTACCAGAATATTAACTGGACGGATGAGCACAATCAAGCCTAAGACAAGTCCAATCCACAAAAGCTTTCGGGCTTCTTCAGGTTTAAAACTAATAATTAGATAAGTCCAAATACTCACAAGCGCGAAGGAATAAGCGTGGCTGAATGAAGCGTCCGTAACAATATAATTGGGCAACGATGAAGCCAGAAAAACCGCCGCTTGTATCCAAAAAATCCACCAACGATGGATGCCTAAATAGCTCAAGCTGAGTCGAATAAATAGCAGTCCTATGAGTGACCAAACCAATGCTGCGTGATAAATACCACGTTGGTAAATCTCAGAATAGCCATCAGCTGCATATTTTTCACTGTTTTTAGCAATGAGGTGACCGCCCAAGAAAAATGGACTTTGCATTACAGCTGTGCCCACAAAATATTTGTTGACGCCTTTTCCGTTCACTTTTCTTAAAATACCTGCATTGGCCTCTTTGTGCTTATAAAATTCGGTTTGAAGTGTATCCGTGAATTCAAAGTTGAGATCGTTGTAAATGAATATTGCCGGCAAATAATTGTAATAGCCCAAACCATCGGCGCGAATGACTTGCTCGCTGTGCTTGATGTAATTGTTGAACACAAACAGAGCAATAAAACACAAAATGAGTTCGTTTATAGGAAACCATTGGAGGAATAATTTACGAAATTTGGGCTCGTGTATCGTCATGAGGCAAAAGTAGAAATATCAAGCAGAAGCAAGTTCGTAAATCAAACAAAACTCCATTTCGTCTGTTGTAAACCAATGATTACGATTAAGCGTATATAGGATATGAATACGAAAAATAAACCTCGAAAATTGATGTTTCTGTTTGCTGTCACATTTATGTTGACACAAGCCTGCACCGTTGCAAATCAAGAAGATAAAAGAAAACTAAATATGAACAACACGGCAAATACCAACACACCTAAAGTAGAAAAAACCGATGAACAATGGCGCGCTGAATTGACTCCTATGCAGTATTATGTGTTGCGTCAAAAAGGTACAGAACGTCCTTACACAGGTGCTTATTGGGATAACAAAGATGTGGGTACTTACCTCTGTGCGGGATGTAGCACACTTTTGTTTACTTCAAAAACCAAATACGACTCTGGTTGCGGATGGCCTAGTTTTTATGAGGCACACAACAACGATCAGATATTAATGCGCGCTGACAACAGTCATGGTATGCAACGCGTAGAAATTGTGTGCGCCACTTGCGAAGGTCATTTGGGGCATGTATTCAACGATGGACCAGAACCAACAGGCTTGCGCTATTGTGTCAACTCGGAGTCGATGATTTTTATTCCAGCTGAAAATGAAGATTAATATGATAAGTTCTATTTTCGCATTCATTTTGGCAGTATCATGTTCGCAGCCAAATGAGCAATTCAAAACCGTAAGAGATATAGATATGACAACGAATAATAATGATACTTTGGCTGTAGCCACTTTTGGTGCAGGCTGTTTTTGGTGTGTAGAGGCGTGTTTTTCTCAAATGAATGGGGTAGTGGAAGTGCTATCGGGTTATATGGGAGGCACAACACTAAATCCTACCTACAAGGAAGTTTGCACAGGGACAACGGGCCATGCCGAAGTGGCTCAAATCAAATACAATCCAAGTATCATCAGCTATGAAGAATTGTTGGAGGTGTTTTGGTTTGTGCACGACCCTACGCAGCTCAACCGCCAAGGAAACGACATCGGAACACAATATCGTTCAGTAGTTTTTTACCACAACGATGAGCAAAAACAATTGGCCGAACACTATAAAAAGAAATTGAATGAATCGGGCGCCTATGCCTCGGCTGTTGTTACAGAAATCTCGCCAGCGGCTGAGTTTTATGTCGCTGAAGAATACCACCAAGGTTATTTCTTCGACAATCCAGATCAGCCGTATTGTTCTGCGGTTGTTCGCCCAAAAGTTGAGAAATTCAGAAAAGTTTTTGCAGAGAAGTTGGTGAAGTGATGGCGACTAGCTGCTGGCGACTGGCGACTGGTTGTTGGCCTCTATCGACTTGCTTTTAGCTTCCCTGCGGTTTTTCCCGATTTTCGGGATTTGACAAGAAAGCCAACTGGTCAGCCAATCACTTTATTATTTCGAAAAGCTAAACCTCCGCGGGCAACTTTGGCAAAGATGACGCCATGTAAAATGTTTATACCTCCTATTTCTAAACGCCTAGGCGATTATGCTCACCCCACCAAAATAATCCCACAAAAAAAACCACGACTGTTTCAATCGCGGTTTTTTTATAAAGTTTTTTGAATTATCTAGATGCTAAGTCGCTCTCTTGCTCAATAGTATGGTCCTGAGCACGGTAAGCTTCACAATTAGCTTTTTTCTTGTTTCCGCAAGAAGATAAAACAACGGTCATTGTCATAAGACCAAACATCAAAAGGGCAACTGATTTTTTCATGTAGTTATAAATATGGTTCTTAGTAATCGTTACAAAAGTAATTATACTAAACGAGAATAGCCGTTTCAAATTGCGGAGTTTTCAACAAATTTTTAATGATATGCGTGAATAATTGTTAATCTATTTTTTTGTTTTGGCACAAGGATATGATAAAGGGCAAATCTGCGTTATAATTTATTCACTAAACTTTCGAATGCAAATTATATCGAACTTTGAACGTGTTTAAATTCCACCGCATATTGTTTCCATTGCTGTTTTTGACGCTCATTTGTGTAATGAGAAACAGTCATATTTGCGCGCAAGTTTCGTTGAGTTTCTTTGACGCTGAACAAGGTATGGACTTGCAAACAGTGGAATTGAAAAAGAACGACACCGTTGCCATCAGGCAAGCGAGTCGTAAGTTTCTTGATCGTTATCTGGACAAAGGTTATGTTTTGGCATCAGTAGATTCCTTGGTAGAATTGGATAAGAATGTGCTTAGAGCCTATGTTTATCTCGGGCCGCAAATCAAAACGATTTCAATTTTGGTAGATGACACCGAAACGCGAGAGGTGTTGAAATCTATTCCATCTATCAATGAAAAGTTTCTCGCAAAAGTGCCATTTCGAAAATCTGAAATTGCATTGGCCAGAAAAAAAATACTCCGTTATCTTGAAAATAATGGTTATCCGTTTTCGAAGTTGTATTTTGAAAATTTACAGTTGAACGAAAATCCGAGCGTGCAATTGAAAATTCGCAAAGGTCCGCAGGTGTCATGGAAAAAAATCAACATACAAGGTGACTTGAAATTGAGTAGGGCATTGATTCTTACGCTCATTGAAATTAGAGAGGGCGACTTATATTCGGAAGAAAAATTCCAAAAAGCCCAGGTGAAGTTGTCGCAAATGGCTTACCTCTCGCTTTCTCAGGCACCGCAAGTCGCGTTTTATCCTGATGGGGCAGAATTGTTTTTGTATTTAACGAAACGAGAATCGAGCTCGGCCAATGGAATTTTAGGTATGCAACCGAATGAGAATGGTAGGGTAGTGTTTACGGGCGATATTCAACTTCGATTGGAGAATGCTCTGGCGGCAGGCGAGCAATTCCATTTGGTTTGGCGTAGTTTGATGCCGCAAACTCCTCAATTGAATATCGGTTTGAGTTTTCCATTTTTGTTCAAAACGAAATTTGGAACTGAAGGGAAATTCCATTTGTATAAGCGTGATACTACTTTTTTAGAGGTGAAGGGAAATTTCGGCTTGCGTTATTTTCTTGGTGGCAATAATTTTATTCGTGGTTTCTATAGTTTTGAGAATTCTAGTCTTTTGAACGGTGCAATCAATAATCCGCTCTTCGCTGATGGTGTGTCAGTGAGAATCAATGGTTATGGTTTGGGTTTCGAACGCCAGGTTTTGGACTATTTTCCCAATCCGCGTTCAGGAATGCGTATGGATTTTCAAACGGTTTTTGGCTCTCGCAGAACTTTCCCTATCGATGAGAATAATTTCAGCGTTCCAGGTAGTAAATCGAATGTTTTTCGCTCCTTTTTAGAGTTGGATTATTATATCCCAATAGGAAAAAGAAGTACGATTCGGCTCGGCGGTTTGGCTCAGTTTTATTATGCCGATACAATTTATGCCAACGAGCAAATTCGCTTTGGTGGATTAAAATCGTTGCGCGGTTTTGATGAAGAACAACTCTTGGCCACTTCTATGGCAAGGGTGTCAGTTGAATTTCGATTCCTATTGGACCAAAATTCGCATCTTTTGCTCTTTTTCGACCAAGCCATTTATGAAAATCGGACGCGCTCCTATTACAGAGATACGCCATTTGGCTTTGGTGCCGGGATGTCCTTTGGAACCAAAGCGGGCATTTTCTCACTTGTTTATGGCCTCGGCAGTCAATTTGGTAATCCTATCAATCTTCGCGATGGAAAGATTCACGTGGGTTATTTGGCGGTATTTTAGTTTAATGAACCACAATTTTTTTTGTAGATACATTACCATTCGTGAAAATCGACACAAGGTAAACACCATGCGTCAAATGACTGATATCGATGTTGTCTTGATGTGCTTCTATTGTGAAAACTTGCTTACCACTTAAATCACAAATAACTAGGCGCTCAAAGTTTTGATTGCTTTGAATATTCAATACTCCACTACTTGGATTTGGGAAAATTTCAAAATACAGAGCCTCTTGAGCGGGCGTTGAAAGCAAATCTGTTTTGTTGTACTGACTGAAAAAACGCCAAATTTCAACCGAAGCGTTGAAATCTTGGTTGGTCACACCAATCGTAATAGGAGCACCAGGCCATGTGTGTGCGCCAGGCGTGATTTTATAAAATTCAACCGTACTACCATTACTGCCATTGGAATAAAGGAAATGCTCGGCTGTGCACATATCAGCGAGATTTGTGTTGGGCACATCTGTTATTATCGGAGTCGTTGAACATTGATTAAAATTGACCCACCAATTCACAACGGTTTCAATAGCCGCCATTGCCGCATTTCCAGCGTAGGGCACTGTTGGGTCTGCTGTGCCGTGAATTTGCATTATGGGAGTGGGTTTATATGGATTGCAAGAAGCGAGGGAGTTTGTGGGCATCGTTCCAGTAACAGAAGCAATCGCCGTAATTCTATCGCCCAATTCGCAAGCCAAGCGGTAACTCATGAAACCACCATTACTCATACCACAACTATAAACTCTGTTCAAATCAATGTTGTAATCTTCATCGATTTTGTCAATCAAAGCTGAGATAAATCCAACATCATCAACGCCGCCAGCAGTTCCAAAAGCGTTCCAAAAGCGAGCTCCAGAACCGTCTAAAGTGCCGTCAGGATGCACAAGAATGAAGTTGGCAGTGTCAGCAATTCCACGAAAATCACCGTAGAATTCTTGTTGCGAAGCGTTGGATGTGTAGCCATGCAGATTAAATAACAGCGGAACAGCGACATTACCTGTGTAAGCAGATGGGACATATAACCTGTAGGAGCGCGTCAATCCGTTGTGTTCCATAGTGTGCACTGTGGATTGGCTTATTCCGACGGTCGGTATACATATTGCAATGAGAATAAATTTTAATAGCTTCATGGTTTGAGTTTTATTGAATCGTCAAATATCAATAAAACAAATCATCAAACCAAAGAAAACACATACAAACTCTCTCGAGCAATCTGTGCACAGCGTTCATCGTATTTTTCGTCTTGCTGAGGTGTGTTATCGAAGGCTTTGGGGTCATCGTAGGTTGTTGCCACGCGCAATTCCACATTGGGAATGAAAGGACAATTTTCATCTGCATCGGAGCAAGTCATGACGGCAGCGAAATTTTCGGAGGGATTGGTAGCATCGTCGTAGGTTTTCGAAAAACACGCGGTTGACAAATTCTCTCCGAAATATATTTCATACAAGGAATTGGTATTTTCGTCTAAGCATTGCATATCGAATCCTGCGCGTTTCGTTGCGGCTACAGCATTTGGATGAAAGGCAGTGGCCTCTGTGCCTCCTGAATACGTCAAAACAGTTGGCACATCATAGTATGCAGCTGCCACGGCTCCCCATATTTGCCCAAAATGACTGCGACGGGAATTATGCGTACAGATATACACCAATTGAATCACTTGATTTTCATCTCTCTTGTTTCGGATGTATTCGGCGATGCGTGCTAGAATGGCTTTTCGTTCAGCTGGAATGCTTTCAAATTCTGAAATGCGAGCTTCGCAATATGATAGGATTTGGGGGAAAAGTATTTGTTTCATAATTTATTATTGGAAGATTCGAGATTTGAAATTCGAGATTACCCACCTCGATACAAGCTCCTAGCGTCGCTCACTCGGTGGGCATAAATCTCAAATTTCAAATCTTCAATTGTTAAATTCAATAGCGCCACCTATTCGCCAAAGCCACAAGTGAAAGCATTACAGGTACTTCAATCAAAACTCCGACAACAGTGGTCAGTGATGCACCTGAATCCAATCCAAAAAGCACAATAGCAACGGCAACGGCCAATTCGAAGAAATTGCTCGCACCAATCATAGCAGCAGGAGCGCAAACATTGTGTTTCAGTTTTAAATATTTACCGCCAAACCAAGAGATGAAAAAGATGAAATACGTTTGAATGGTTAAAGGGATAGCAATGAGTAAAATAGCCAATGGATTGGAAACGATTTTTTCGCCTTGGAAGGCAAAGAGTAAAATCAAGGTAGTCAACAATGCAAGGATTGAAATGGGTTTTAAACGTGCCAAAAACACATCTTTGAACCAGATTTCTCCTTTAACTTTACGGAGATATCGGTTGGAGATGTAGCCCAAGAGTAGAGGAATCACAACAAAAACAATCACAGATGTTGCCAAGGCTTCGTAAGGAATGCCCAATTCTTGGTCAGCGTTGACTACTTGGATGCCAAACAAATTGAACAAACCGCCAACGATGGGAATGAATAAAACGAGAAGAATTAAGTCATTGACTGAAACTTGAACTAGGGTATAATTCGCGTCGCCTTTGGTGAGGTAAGACCAAACAAAAACCATCGCGGTACAAGGCGCTGCCCCGAGTAAAATAGCGCCTGCGAGATATTGTTCAGCGTCTTCAGGTGTGATCCAAGCTTCATAGATGAAATAGAAGAAAATATAGGCGAAAAGCGCCATCGTGAATGGTTTGATGAGCCAGTTGATTACAACGGTTAAGCCCAAACCTTTCCAGTTTCGCGATACATATTTGATGCTTGAAAAGTCGATTTGCACCATCATCGGATAAATCATCAACCAAACCAAAACAGCTACAGGGATATTGACCGTAGAGATGTTCCAATCGCTGAGCACGTGAATGGATTCGCCAGCAGCATAACCCAAGCCGATGCCCGCCGCAATACAAAGTAGTACCCAGACTGTTAGATATTTTTCGAAAGTTCCCATGGGAAGTTAGAATTTTGAAGTAAGAAAATAGTATGAGGAAATATGAATTAAGAAATTAGAAATTTTGGATTTTGCCAACAGCTATAAGCCTATCTCGATACACACTCGTGCCTCGTGCACTCGATAGGCTAAACGCCAACCGCCAAAATCAACAACATCCTCCACCAGGTGTGCAAGCATTCTTTGACAAGTCACCCATTTTGATTCTCGGTTTTTGCTCTGGAATGCCGCATTTGTCTTTGGCTAGACAATCGGTTTGTGTAGATGTGAGTATAAAATGAATACCATCGAAGTCCAAGCCGTATTTCCCAATGGTTTCTGATTGGTATTCAACTTCAACTTCGAGGTTTCCGATACCAAGTTTTTCTTCAGATAAACTGATGATATTCAAAAGTTTTTGTGCTCCTAAGCGGTGGTCGTAGTCATCGGCTTCCCAAAGTTGAAAATTGACTTTTTTCTCGATGCGCTCGGTGCCACCGCAATCGATAAAATGACGGGTTATTGCTCCCACTTCGGTTACGTGAAAGTGCTGAGAAACCACCGCACCATTGGGTAGAATGAAGTTTACTGATTCAAGATTTTCTAGTGCGTTTTTGATGTCTGACAGTTTCATGTTTTTGTATTTATGATTAACAACAATTTGAATTTTGATTTCGAATTTCATTAGCCATTCCTCCAATAATGGATTCTAATTGGTAAATGATTTCAGGATTCAAACAGTAGCAAATGGTTTTTCCTTCGATGCTGCCTTGGATAACCCCAGCGTTTTTGAGTTCTTTTAAATGCTGCGAAATGGTGGGTTGTGCCAAAGGCAATTCGTTTACGATATCACCGCAAATGCAAGACTTGGCTTTGAGCAGATATTCAACAATGGCAATTCGCGCAGGATGTCCCAAAGCTTTGAAGATATTGGCTGTTTGGTTTTGCTGCTCGCTGAAAAAATCTGTTTTTGTGATGCCCATGACGAAACGTATATTGCAATATTACGATATGTTTGCGACATAAGCGTTATGAAATCGTGAATTAAACGATAATTGTGTCAATCGTGACTCACAAATTCAATGAAATGTAGATTATAAAGCTTTGCTCAATTGCAGCAAGGCGTCGAATTCCGATTGAAGCTCAGTGTTTAAAATTCCTTGTTCTGTATCAAAGTTCTCCTTGAAATTGGGTAAACACAAATGTCCTAAAATTTCAGCGCCGTGTATGGGAAAACGGGTCAGTGCAGCATCCATAACGCCGCGACCGCCGCGCGCTCCTGGAGAAGTTGACAATAAAATCATTTTTTTGTTGTCAAAGCACTTGGTTTTATTTCTGCTCAACCAATCAAATAGGTTTTTGAAAACAGCAGTGTAGCTTCCATTGTGCTCTGCCAAAGAAATCACAATCAATTCAGCAGCATCAATTTGTTCTGCAAAATCTTGTGCTGCTTCTGGAATTCCTATTTCTTTTTCTAGGTCGATGGAGTAGAGTGGCAACGGAAAATCATTTAAATCTAACAATGTTTTTTCTGTATGCTCTAATTTAGATAAGGCATACGATACGAGTTGTTTGTTAATAGAGTTTCGGCTAGAAGATGCTGCAAATGCAAGTGCTTTCATAGGTTTTGTTTTACTATTTATCTATACTATTTAGGTTTTTTGAAGAGTGCTAAAGATTTGTAAAAAACAAAAGTACGCATTTCTATGGCGGCAGAAATGCGTACTTCTAATCAAGCGGAAACCTGAATTTTATTTCATGGGTACATCCATGAGTAGTATTTTGGTTTTATCTGAAGTGATATCGAAGGAAAAATTTTCAGTATCCCAAACGCCTAAACCGTCTCTTGTTTCAAGCGCAACTCCGTTAACCGTAGCACTTCCAGATATTACAAATATATACAATCCGTTAGATTTTTGTTTTATTGTGTAAGAATTTATCGTATTTTTTGAAAATTCTCCCATATGAAACCAAGCATTCTGATGGATCCAAACGCCTTCATCTTTCGGATTTGGTGATAAAATTTGAGCCCATTTATTTTTCATTGTACTTACATCCAACATCTGTTGGTCATAGCGCGGTTGAACTCCTCTCTTGTTGGGAAAAAGCCA
>DIUF01000096.1:11521-33629 GCA_002422285.1 Flavobacteriales bacterium UBA6165
ATAGGAATAGTAATGATTTCCATATTGTCGTGTGGATGCGTGCCGAAGCCCATTCCGCCAGCGATAATATCGTCGTTTAACACTCTTAGAACCCCAAATTGAACGCGTTCTGGATTGTAATAATTAGCAAAACTGAATGTGTGTTTGGCTTTTAACCAACCATGATCGGCTGCGCCTCTCGTATTGGCTTTGTGTAGCACCATGTTTTTCATGATATCTGATTTTGTGTTTGGGATATGGTTGAATCCTAGGTCCTTACTGGTTTCAATTTTTTCTGAGCTTTGTGCAATTCCTGTTTTGGCCACAGCCACTGCGGCAACCCCGCCGAGCACACTTTTCTTGATGAAATCTTTTCTGTCCATAACCTAGATTTTGATGCAAAGTTAGAACAAGAAACTCGCAAAATAGTTGAACTAGGTCAAGAAGTGTCAATACACTTATTCTTCGCTATCCTTTCACTTTTCGTTTCCTTATTCTCGATAAAAACTCTGGGCTCACACCGATGTAATTGGCAATTTGATGCTGGGGCAATCTGTTTTGTAAATTGGGATATCTTTCCAAAAACGTATCGTATCGGTCTTCAGCTGTTGCTGCAATGTGTTCAAAAAGTCTGTCCTGCAGTGCGCCCGTGTGTTTTTGAAGCAACATCCGAAAGAAACGCTCCAGTTTTGGAACTTTATCGAACAAAGCATATTGGTCTTGCACATTGATTACCAGACATTCTGTGTCTTCCATAGCTTCGATATACAGGCGACTTGCTTTATTTTCTTCGAAACTATGTATGTCTGTAATCCACCAATTTTCGGAGGCAAAATTGATGATTACCTCATGGCCATTGCGGTCAATGAAATAGGTTTTTACCAAGCCAGATGTGATGAAAAACAAGTGACGGCAAATGTTTCCTTCTTCTAGCAACATTGATTTTTTTTCAAAAGAAACTTCGGAAAATGAGTCGCTGATGATTTTCAATTCATCGTTGGTGAACGCTGCTTTTTCTTTCAGGTAATTGCTGAGTGTCATAAAACTTTGAATAAGGTTGAAACAAAGTTAAGGGAATTGTTGAAAGAACTGCCTTCAACCAAAAAGGTATCGAAGGCAGTTCTTTTTATCGCTAATGTTCTTCGGTTTTTCTGGCAATTTTGTAGCGGAAACCAACATAAACATTGATGCCAGATATTGGTGCATAAACACGAGTGGCGTCGAATGTTTCACCGAATGGATTATCTGCGCCAACAATAGCTCCTTTTTGTATGTAGTTCGTCAAGTTTTCACCACCAATATAGAAATCCCAGTTTTTCCAAACATGAGTAACTTGTGCATTTAAAACTGCGAATGGTTTGGTTTCATCAGGTTCCATTGTCCCATCAAGATTCTGAATGTGTGTTAGGCGCATCATACCCATAACAGTTGTGGTGAAATCAAATTCCCATTTTTTGTTCGGCGTCCGATATCCTGCGTTAAACATACCACGATGTCTTGGAACCATCATACGTTGTTGAAAAACGCCTCCGAAAGTGGTACGCACATCTGTGAATTTATAAACGAAACGCAATTCTAAACCTTGAATAGGTTCCGAGGTTAGCTCTGTTTGTAAAGTATTGGAGATGGATGTGCCTTGCAAGTTGTAGAAAAACACAAAATATTGGTCTTCCATATCCAAGATGAGTTGCTTTTCAAATCGCGTGTGGAAATAGTCAACGGTTAGCGTGAATGGCGTTTGACCCAGATCAAAGCTTTGCACTACAGAACCACCTACATTCCATGAGATTTCTGGTTCAAGGTTGGCCATATTCACCCATATTCTATTGGTTGCGAGCATGCCCATATTATCGGTTACATAATTCGGTACACGCCAAGCTCGACCACCACTTACTCTTAAATCGGTAGATTTTGTAGGTGAATATTTCATGTGCAAGCGTGGTGATGGAATAAACCCAAATAAATTGTGGTAGTCACCTCTGAAGCCAGCCAACATGTTGAATTTGTCTTTGGTCCAGGTGAATTCACCATAAGCTCCGGGAATTATTTCCAATCGAGAGAAGTCTCGTGCTGGCATAGGTCCATTGATGAACCGCTCATTGAATTCGGCAACAACTAAGCTTAATCCAGTCTGAATTTTTCGAGATTTGCAGCCCAGAATATCTGAATAAATTGAGTTGAAATAAAATCGTTTTTCATCACCTTGATATTGATTGTTTCCAATGAATGTACTGTTGCTATAGATTTTACCTTTGGATAAAAGTGCTATACTTCCTTCAGGACGATTTTTCAGAAAAAAGCCCATTTTGGATATCACTTCGAAGTCTTGATTCTGTATTTGTGCACCGAATAGCCCAGATGTTACGCGTGGGTCATAGCCCAGTTGTCCACCAATTTTATTGTCGTAGTGACCTGCAATGATGGTTTTCATTTCGTAGCGTTTGCCTTCGTAACTCCATCGATTCAAAGCACTGAAGGTTTGGCCTAAAGGAAAATCTCGGAAGCCGTCTTTGTTGTTGTCTACTTCCATGAAAAAGCCAGAGCCGTGCGCAAAAAGTGCAGAGCTCCATTTTTTCTGTTGGCCGAAATGTCTGGCTGTTTGCACATTTAGTTCAGCGCGACCGAACAAGTTTCCGTAGCCGTTGATGTACAATAAATCATGGTTTTCGGCTTGTTTCAATTCAATATTGATCATGCCAGCCATAGATTCATAACCATGCACCACAGAGCCCGTTCCTTTGGTTACTTGAATGGAATTTGCCCATGTTCCAGGAATTGACGACATGCCAAAAGCATAAGACAAGCCTCTGAAATAGGGCACATTCTCCAAGTTGATTTGGGTGTAAATGCCATCTAAGCCCAACATTTGAATTCTGCGTTGACCACTGATGGGGTCGGGCATACTCACGTCAACAGAAGCGTTGGTTTCAAAAGCTTCAGATATGTTGCAACAAGCAGCTTTTCGGAATTCATTTTCTGAGAGATTTTGAACGAAAAGCGGTTCCATTTTTAAAATCGATGTAGCATTTTGACGCGCTTCGATAATTACTTCTGGACGCACATTATCGCTGAATAAAGTGATTTCTAGTTCCAGAGGAATTGCCGTTTCTAGAATCAGGGTGTCTGAATGATGTCCTATAAAACGAATAATCAGCGTGTCTGGTAAAACGGTTGGTGCAGGGAGATTGAATTTTCCTCTTGCGTTGGTTTGTGCAAATAATTTTGAGGCAACTAAATATACCTGAGCGCCAACAAGTGTCTCACGTTTCCCAAATTCATCGGTGCTGTAGACTGTTCCTGAAATTTGTGCTGCGGAATTGAATGCACAAAGTGTAAAAATGAGAAATGAAATTTTTTGAATTGTTTTCATATTATGCGTTTAAGAAATGAGAAATTTCGATGTAGTAGATGAACATCGAAAAAATCAAATTCTTAGCACGGCATGAAGAGTTAGGATATCGCGACCACTTAGCGGAGGTGGTTGAGGATAACAGCTGATGCCTACATTTTGCTCAAATACAGGAATGCTTGAAAAGCTAAACCCAATAAATTCAAGTGCAAGCAATATAGAAAGGCTTGGTTTTAGGTCTGTGTTGTGGAAGAAATCAGGTTCATAAGTGATGGTGATTTCTTCTTCATCGCAACAAGAATCTTTGTCTTTTTCATCATCTTCTATGGAGCAATGGGACTTTGTTGAGCAGCATGTAGTCTCACTTTCTATTTGAGATTCATCCAAACAAGGGTCATATGAGGTGAGCAGCGATATGTATGTCTTGTTGCGCATGTCGCAATGCACGCGATAGACATCTACCCCTATGTTTAAACTCAGGAAGATGGCAATAAATGCAAATAAGATTGTGCGCTTGAAATAAGACATGTTACAAAGATAGTGTCTTAATGCGAACGTGAAAAACTTTCCTTGTCCATTTCTTGGATTTTTACCACTCAAATTTCAACGCATCCAAGTCGAAATTGTTCATATCAATGGAATACATGTTGTAAGTTGCTTTGTTATCCAAAATTTCGATAGAAGCCAAAACCGCTATTTTCCACTGTGGGTAATATTTGAAGTGGGTATCGTCATTTACAGTGTTGAATCCAGCTCCAAGATTTAATGGTTTTGACCAGGAATTACCTTGTCTTTTCGCTACGAAAATATCGTATCCCCCCATGCCCAAATGACTATCTGAACTGAAGAAAAGATAGTTGCCGTCTGGAGTGATGTAGGGTGTAGTTTGACGCCCTTTGTTATTTACACCCCCAGAAATGGCTTCTGCTTTCCCCCATGTCTTACCTACCATTTGACTCATCATGATTTCAGTTCCTTCTCCAGAACTCATTCTCCGTTGAGCAGCAAAATACATGGTTTTCCCATCAGAAGTGAGTGTTGGTGAACCTTCGAAGAAATCTGTATTGATGCCTCCCTGAATAACTTTAGGAGCTGCCCAAACTCCATTTTTCCCCAATTTGGCCATGGCAATGTCGGAAGATCCAGTTCTGTTACTTCTTTTCACTTTTGGAACCATAGTGTTGTTGATGGTCATATACAACAAGGTTCCATCAGTGGAAATGTGAGATACAGCATCAAACCCAGGAGAATTTAGCTTGCCAATTTTGTTCGTGATAGAGTCCCATTCGGATGTCTTAGCATTCCAAACAGCATAATAAACATCTTCAAAATAGACTTGGTCGGCAGGATTTCGCATGCCTCCCGTGGTGTTGTTTCTTCTCGAAACAAAAAACAAACGCTTGCCACCATCATACAAAACAGGCGAATAATCTAAAAAGTCACTGTTCGCTCCCTGCATTGGCTTTCGGGTGAATTTTTCTCCGTCCTTCAAGGTTTTTTGAGCAAAGGCAACGCACTCAAGCAGAAACGGAATGTTTAAGTCTTTGAGAGCTGCTCTTTTGTAAAGATCTAACGCTTGGTTGTAATACTTTATTGCTTCATCGAATTGCGAAAGTCGATGCTTTGTCAAGGCCAAAAGAAATACGGCGTCAGCCAAAGTACTATCCAGTTCATAAGAAGTTGTTGCAGATTTTTCGGCAAAACCATAGTTCAAAATCTTGTATTGACAATTGGCAACCCCAAAATGTGCTCTCGCAGAAAAAGGATTCTTAGAAACGGCATCGTTGTATTTAACCATTGCTGGACGCACTTGTCCCTCATCAAAAAGCTTATCACCTTCATCAATTAAAAGCGCTGCGGCAGTTCTATTCACCAATGAGACACTAGAGTCCCGCTGAGCAAATGAGAAGGAGCTGGTTAAACATACGATTACAACCAATGTGAAGCGTAAAGATTTGTTCATGTTTTTAAGATTTTTTTGATCCGATAAAATGTGGTTTAGGAAAAATAAGGGCTAAAGATAAATTAAAATATGAGATGATTTCTACTGCTTTAATCTTTCGATATCACACGAACCATAGACTGCACTTCTTTGGCTTTTTTTATGGCAGCGTTTAGGTCGCGGCCGACTGTGGTTATATGACCCATTTTCCTGAAGGGTTTGGTGTGTGTTTTGCCATATAGATGGATGAAAACACCAGGGATTTCCAAGGCTTGATCTAAGTTTTCATAATACACCGGACCACTATGAGCTTCAGCTCCTAGCAGGTTGATCATCACTCCAGGACGAATGAGTTTTGTGCTGCCCAACGGCAAGTTGAGAATGGCACGCAAATGTTGACCAAATTGTGATGTAGTGTTGCATTCTATGGTGTGGTGCCCGCTGTTGTGTGGTCTAGGTGCTGCTTCATTTACGAGTACCTTGCCTTGCTTAGTAATAAACATTTCGACAGCTAAAAGTCCGACCATATCCAAAGCTTCTATGGTTTTTTTTGCAATACTAATGGCCTCTTCTTCAATGGCTTCACTGATGAGTGCTGGAGAAAATAAAAATTCAACCAAATTGGCCTCGGGATTGAACTCGCATTCTACTACTGGGAAATGACTGATTTGCCCAGATTCGTTTCTCGCTACAATCACAGATATTTCTTTTTCGAAATCAATCATTTCCTCCAAGATATTGGGCTCATTGAAAAGTTTGTCGAAATCCTCTTCGCTCTTGATGATTTGTACTCCGCGACCATCATAACCACCTACACGCAGTTTTTGAACTACTGGAATTTTGTTAATATTCTTTTTAAAATCTGCTGCATTTTTACATAAATGAAATGGGGCAGTGGGAATATTGTGGTCAGCGTAAAACTGTTTCTGTAAGCCTTTGTCTTTGATAATTCTCAAAACACGTGGCTGCGGAAACACTTTTTTTCCCTGCTTTTCAAGCGCTTCTAATGCTTCGATGTTTACATTTTCAATTTCTACTGTGATAACGTCTTTATCTTGACCAAAAGCGAAAACAGCATCGTAGTCTTGAATATCTTCATTGCAAAATTCGTAGGCCATCCGTGCTGTTGGTGCTTCAGGGTCTTTGTCCATGATACATAAACGAACATCGATATTGGGCGACTCTTGCAGCAACATGCGACCCAATTGTCCACCACCCAAAATACCTACTTTAAAATTATTGCTGTACCAAGTTTTCATTTTTCTTCAATTGAATAAGAAACATCAAAAAAAAAGCAGCATCTGCCGACACTGCTTTTTTATGTTTTAGTCCTGACTCGGCACTAGGATTCGACCACAGTGCTCGCATATTGTAATTTTCTTTCGCATTTCAATTTCCATTTGGCGCTGAGGAGGAATGCTGTTGAAACAGCCGCCACATGAGTTGCGCACCACTTGAACTACAGCCAATCCATTTTTTGCATTGGTTCGAAGTTTATCATAGGCAAAAAGCAAACGCTCCTCAATACCCTTACGTGCAGCATCTGATTGCTTCAAAAGGCCTTGCTCATCTTTTTCCGTTTCTGCAATAATCTCGTCCAATTCACCCTTCTTCGCATCCAAGTCTCCTTGACGAGCAGACAATCTTGCTTCAGCTTCAACTAGAATTTCTTTTTTACTGTCAATAGCGAATTTGTTCTCCTTGATACGTTTTTCGCTCAATTGAATTTCCAATGTTTGGAACTCAATTTCTTTGCTCAAAGATTCATATTCACGGTTGTTACGAACGTTCTTTTGTTGTTCGGTATACTTTTTTATAGCTGCATTGGCATCAGTAATGGTGTTTTTGTGCGCCAAACCGAGGTCTTCCAATTCTTTTAATTCTTCCTTGATTTTTTCAACTCGCGTGTTCAAGCCAACGATTTCGTCTTCCAAATCTTGAACTTCCAAAGGCAATTCACCTCTTACTGTCCTGATTTTATCGATTTGAGAATCAATAGCTTGTAATTTGTACAGTGCATCTAGTTTTTCTGATACACCAATTTCTACTTTGGTCTTGGTAGCCATATATTTTAAAAATATTTAACTGGATTTGTATTTGTTTCCGCAAAACGGACTGCAAAGGTAATATTTTTTTCTTTCAACAAGTCCGCAATTAATTCAGAGGTAAATTGTTCTGATTCATAATGACCGATATCCGCAATAATAATTTGGTTTTCGGCGTCAAAAAAGTCGTGGTATTTGTAATCTCCAGTAATAAAAATGTCCGCGCTCGAAGCTTTGGCTTTGTTTAAAAGAAAACTTCCAGAGCCACCGCAAAAAGCAACGCGTTGAATTTCTTCCTTAAATAGATGAGTATGACGAATCACACCACAATTGAAAGTGCTCTTTAGTCTAGTCAAAAAATCCAAAGTGCTCATCGGTTTTTCGAGTTCTCCAAGCATTCCAGCTCCTTGATAGGGATCCTGATTTTTCAGTGGAATAATATCACAAGCTACTTCTTCATAAGGATGAACTTTTTCCATCGCCTGAATTACGGATTGTACCTGTTCGCTGCGACATATCATTTCCAAGCGTATTTCATTCTCGCTGTGAATTTCATTCATTTTGCCGACAAAAGGATTCGCACCGTCTAAAGCTCTGAATGTTCCGATTCCTGCTGAATTAAAACTGCATGAATCGTAATTGCCAATATGTCCTGCTCCGGCTGAGAACATTGCAGCTTGTACATCGGAAATATGGGCTTCTGGAACAAAAACAACGATTTTCACCTGATTATCGCGCTTTGGCTCTAGAATCCGAAGGTTATTTAAACCAAGAAGTTGACCAATTTTGTGATTGACGCCGAAGCGGTAGTTGTCCAAATTGGTGTGAATGGCATAAATCGCTATGTCGTTTTTGATGGCTTTTATTAAAGTGCGCTCTACATAGTTTTTGCCAGTGAAACTTTTCAGACCTTTGAAGACGATAGGGTGGTGGGCAATTATGAGATTACAATTTTTCTGAATAGCCTCATCTACAATCGATTCTGTACAATCTAAGGCCAACAAAACACCGCTTATTTCTGCACTAGCATCACCGCAAATCAGTCCTGAATTGTCGTAGCTCTCTTGTGTTGATAAGGGAGCGTAAGACTCGAGATGCTGTATAATTTCTTTTATTTTCAAAGGACTCAGCTTATGGAAGTTTGCTCATCACGGCTTTGTAACGCGTTCTGAAATCCTCATTTCCTTGACAGCCCATGGTGCTTTTGTGGTTGTGGAATGCTTCAATGCGGTTGTCTGGACTTGGATGCGTGCTTAAAAATTCAGGCATTCCAACGCCGCCTAGAGCTGATATTTTTTCAAAAAAACCAGCACCACCAGCAGCATTATAAGGTGTTTTACAGAGGTATTTGACTGAATTATAATCCGCCTCAGATTCGTGGGTACGTGAAAAGCTCAAACCAATGAGTCCTTGTGTGATTTGATTCGCAAACTCTCGATTGCCCAAAAGGTAATTTGCAATTACCGATACACCAAACATTTGTGTAATCTGTCTGGTAGAATGTCTCAAATCGGCATGGGCAATTTCGTGACCCAAAACACCAGCCAATTCATCCTCTGAATCCAAAAACTTAAGGATGCCCGTGTAGAAATAAATGTAACCACCAGGCGTACAAAACGCATTCAAAGTGGTGTCATTGATGATTCTGATTTCCCAGTCAAATTCTTTGGCATATCTCACCTCACCAGTTTTCATGATAGTTTCTTTGATTCCATTGATGTAGTCGTACACTTCTTTATATTGCACTGGGTCTAGAATCGGATATTCTTGTGGATTGGCTAAAATTTCTGCATTTACTTGTGCACCTAGGGCTTTATCATCTTGAACAGTAAACACATTAAACCCTTTGCCTGGTTTTCCATCTTTGCTGCCACAAGCACTTGCAAGCAGTCCAAGGGCAAAAATCATCATCAGTTTTCTCATCGTCAGTAATTTTTTTACAAAAGTAAATATTTCAGTTGGTTGACATAGAGTTCACATTGGGAGATGTCATATTTTTGTGAACATTTCAAAACAAAAAAATCGAAATCCAAATTGAATCCCGCTTTTTCTCCGTTTATATTCGAAACTTGTTATTCGTTGATGATTTTCAAGGTTTCACCATTGCTAAACACCAAGATTACTAGACCTTTTGTGTTTTGCTCTACAGTTTGTCCCATGATATTCACAACTTTAATTAACTGTACTTCTTCATTTCCGTTGAACACAGAAACGATGTATGAATATTCAAATGCGCCATCGAAATCTGTTTGCTTCAAACGGTAGTATGAGATTCCAGAAACTGGACGAGCGTCGTAAGCATGATAATCGATTCTGTTGATGCTATTTCCTGCACCGGCAACAGTAGTTACGATTTCCCAGTTCAAGCCGTCTGTTGAGCGCTCTATGGTGAAGAAATCATTGTTTTGCTCTGATGCCGTTGCCCAAAAAATAGCCACTTGCTTGTTGCTATTCATTTTTGCTTCGAATGAAATCAATTCGATTGGAAGAGCTGTACCACAATTGTCGCAGTTGAAAAACAATTGAGCTGCACCTAAATTTGATTCAGTAAGAGCAGTTACAATGGATTGACGGTAGCAAATTTTTGTATCATTCGATGTGGAAAATGGTTGGTTCAAGATAAGGTCTCTTGAAACTGAAAAGCAACTAGGACCATTGGTAGTAACCCCATTCGGCAGCAAGTTTGTTAAGTCACGTGTGTCGATTACCGAACCATTCACCATACAGATTGCTGTTCTGTTGTTCCCTTGAATTCTTAAATCACCCAAATTCATTAGGTTGTGGTTGATGATAAAGGAATTATCGTTTAAAGTAGTTTGAAAACCTACGGCAACATTGAAAACACCAGTCGCATGATTATGTATGCTCGAAGATCCGTTTTGAAGAATAATATTGCCATTGACATTGATGACACCATAGTTCACAATAGTGAATGTGTTGTTGAAATTTGGACTATAATTGAAGTTTAGAGTTGCATTTTCGTGCACTATTATAGTGCCTCCATTGTTCATGTTACCAGAAGTTATGGTAAGCGTACCGCTGCACACTGTCAAAACACCACTGTTTGTAACGTTTATACTGCCGAGAGTAGCGTTTCCATTGAATCGGTATGGGCTGTTTACGGATGTGTTACTGCTGTTAAGCACTGTGCCGGTGTTGCAGTTACCTGTTGCTGTTGAAATTGTACATTGTCCAAATGCTGAAAAGCTAGCGATTTGAAGTGAAATAATCGAGAAAAATAAGGAGATTTTGTTCTTAAACATTGTATAGAATTTTGATATTTGCCGTTTTCGGAGTGCAAAAGTACTGCCAAAATCCTCTTTAAAAACCGTCCTGCTCCATCAACAACTATGCCAAAATAATAAATGTTGACATAGTACATATTAATTTCTTGTTAATCAAATACTTATTAATTTTAAGTCATTTATATTTTTCCTAATTATGGAAAGTTTAACATTTTGATAACGTTTGAAGGGATTTACACGATGAATTAATTTCTCACAATATTGATGTTTAAAGATGTCGAACCAAGGCTTTCATGCCGAAGAAAATCAAAAATCCAGTTCTCAATATGTACAGAACAAAAAAAAACGGAACCTTTCGGTTCCGTTTCTCTATATTTTGAGTTTGATATTATTCGTTGATCAGCTTCATGGTGCTTCCGTCGCTAAAAATGAGAATCACCATACCGCGTGTGTTGATGTCCACCTCTTGGCCAATGAGATTCACCACTTTGATGAGCGACTTTTCTTCACCGTCGATGAAAACTGAAACGATGTATGAATATTCAAAGGCGCCATCGAAATCTGTTTGCTTCAATCGGTAATAAGACAAACCAGTGAATGGACGAATGTCAGTGGTGCTGTAATCATTTCGCAGTGGGGTGGTGCCATTTCCGTTTACAAATTCTACGACTTCCCAATTTAGACCGTCAATAGAACGCTCAACTGTAAAGAAATCGTTGTTCAATTCTGATGCTGTTGCCCAATTCAAAATGACTTGTTTTTGATTGTTTACTGTCGCTGAGAAAAACAACAATTCAACTGGAAGCGCAGTGTTTGGAGCTGATGAACCGTTGATTGTGAATGTCGAGAAGCCTGTCATTCCTGTTAAAGTATAGCCGTTTGGACATGCGTCGAAACCGATTTGGGGGAATTCGGCAGTACTTGTTGTACCAACACCTGTGTTTCCTGGTTCTCCGTTTTTCATCACAAAGCGAATTGGTGTTCCTCCAGCTGAGGAAGTAGGCATGATGTCGTTCATTCCGTTGGCAGAAAGAACAAGATCATAAGATATAATGCCGCCCCCCGGATTGGTGATTTCCCATTGCGCTGGCGATTGCAAATCCAAGAACATTTGATCCAAAATGCCATCTTGCACCGGCAGTCCTTGACCAATCTGTTGACCAGGAATTGTTGGTGTTTCCAAATCACAATAAACATAATCTAATAAGGGAGCTGAAGTATTGGATTCCATGTTTCCTAAAATTTCACCTGAGCCAGTAACTGTAATTGTGAATCCTTGAGCGCTGTATGGCGGAAAGCCCATTGGGAATTGATAAGTGTTTCCTGTGGTAGTTGCTCTTTGTAAACGTCCGTGAATATAGTTTGTAGCGCCCACCAAGTTTCCACCTACAAGAGCGCCCACTGACGGATTGGTCAAACGCAATGTTTCTCCAGCCGCCACAATGATTACTGACCCAGCATTCATTGTTATAGTGTTGCTTACATCCAAATTCTCAACAACTTGCAACCAAGTTCCCGCACCAACAATCAAATTAGCACATGCTCCTGGTGATACGAAACCCGAAAACTGAGATCCCACTCCGTAAAAGTCAAAAGTTTGATTCAAAGGGGTAACGAAATCAGATGCAGCTAGGCCTGTGAATGCACCGTCTAAACCGTTAGGATGCGTGGTGCGAATTACAACATCTGTATTGAAGCGCACGTTTGCAGTTCCGCTTAATTCATAAGGCCCCATATCAATCGTAGAGCCATCTGTCATGCGCAATTGACCTAGGCTTGGATAGGCATTGGTTGTGTTGATGGTTTTGTTACTCGTCAAAATCAAGTTTACGCCTGGATTTACATTGATGCGTTCAAAATCGAGATTGATAACTCCTGTTCCACCCAAATAAGCTGTCGCTCCAGTGATGTAAAATCTACCCGTGGTGCTGGTTTGAGATACATTTCCAGTTCCGATAATTCCGTTTCTGAAATATTTTTCGCCATCACTGGTAAAAGTTATATTGCCATTGGCTTCAAAAACGCCATTGAACGTAAGATTATTTGGTGCATTTGCCCCAACGTTGCCTGAATTCGCGCTCAAAAGGAAAGTAGGAATTGTAACAGCATCTACATCTGGGAAATACACTTGGTCAGACGAGGCAACTGCTGTTCCGTTATTCCATTCAAAAATAGATTGGTGTTCATAAATGATGCGGTTGCTGCTGCCATTTCCACCAAGGTTATTAGAAATTCCTGAAACATTATTGGTCACTCGAATTCTACCGCCACTTTGAACGCGAATGCGAACATCTGTGTTTTGATAGGTAGGTATATTAGCCCCAGCATATTGTAAAACACCACCGTTTTGAATGAGAATGTCGTCGTCAGTACCGTTACGCAAGAACATCGCCGCACCAGATTCTTTTCTTAATATACCTCCATTTTCAATGATGATTTGGTCAACGTCGAGTGCTGTGTTGATGGTTACTGTATGTCCGTTTCTGATGCGTATGGTGTTGGCATTAAAATCTGGAACACACGAAGGAGTTCCCCAAGTAATTTCATCAGAGGAGGATTCCCAAGTGCTGATGCTATTCCAATTTCCCGTAGCTATGGTTCTGTAATAATGCGTTGAGGTTAAACAGGCAATAGTTGCCTGACTGCTTGGGTTATTCGTGGCGCTTGACGTTTGATAAACTCTATCTGGATTACAAAATTCGTAAACCCTGAACCAATACGTTGTGCTTGCTGATAATCCTGAAACGGAAACAGAGTTTCCTGTGCCATTAAAAATCACCTGTTCTCCTGAACCACTATACACTGTGTTTACACTTGGATTTGTGCCATTTCCAGGTGCTGTGAAACTGTTACTGGTGTTTATAATCACAACTCTCCCGTCTCCTGAGCCGTTGGTCCAGGACAAATCCATGCTTCCGTCTGATACATTTGAAAAAGTGATGTTTAAAGCTTGAGTCGCTGGTGCAGAGCACAAAGTTGCCGCTTGTAAAGTAATAGAAAAATTATCTATAGCGATTGCTTGACCATTCGTACTTCCTCCAACACCAGTAAATCTCCAACGCAAATAATAAGTTGTGCCATCAGGGATGTTTAAGCCCGTTATCGAAAAAGATTTAGAAATAGCCGTGGGTGGATTGAAAATAACTGTGTTGTTCGCATCAGCAGCGTAAGATTGGTCACCTGCAGTTGCAGCTGTAGTTATAGAGTTGCCATTGCTTCCATGGAAAAATGTCCAATCGAAAGCGCGAGAACCTGAACGGTATTTTTCATAGTCCCATGCCAAATCTATAGACGTGACAGTGGAACCTGTGTTATTCGTGAAAGCATAGAAAATATCTCTTGGGGAAAGATAAGAACCAGATGTTAAATACCCGATACTCCTTTCTGTTGAGGAAGCCGTTATCCCATTCGCAAAGTTGTAAAATCCTCCTCCACTTGTTCCTGTCAACACTCCTGTACCTGTTGTGCCCGCAGCTTGAGTAGTTGCAGTCAAACCATCAGCCCAATTTCCATTTCCTATATTCCCTCTAAATCCTGTGGGCAGCGTGGCTGTTGTTGAAGTCCCTATGCCATCAAAATTTTGGGTTTGGGCAACATTGATGCTGGTAATAGACTGTTGCGCCATTGCCTTAGAAAATAAGGCAAAGCAAACGAACGTGAGCATAATTTTAAGAATAGAATTTTTCATATGCACGAATAATATTTTTACGAAAGTTTTTGAGCGTCGCCATATTTTAATTAAATAAAACCCTTATAATCAATTTATTAAAATTTTTTATAAGAAAACTGTTAGACAAGCGCGTGCAAAGGTACTGCTATTTTCAGATTCATTGAAAACTTCTCAAACACAATTAACTATGATTTAACATGGGCTTTA
This sequence comes from Flavobacteriales bacterium UBA6165, assembly GCA_002422285.1. Classification (GTDB taxonomy): domain Bacteria; phylum Bacteroidota; class Bacteroidia; order Flavobacteriales_D; family Crocinitomicaceae; genus UBA6165. The sequence continues at coordinate 25,959 of DIUF01000096.1, forward strand.
AACTTGCTTTGAATTTTAGCAGAAAGCCTGTAGATTTTCGACAAATTCAAATTCTCAAAAGTCCAACTGAATTGTTGAGATTGTCATAAATTCCATTTTTCCCTGAGAACATTTGCGCAATTAAACAACTCACCAAAAAATAAGGAAAGGCTTCCCAACCAAAAAGTTCAATGCCCATCACGCTGCAGGCCAGAAAAGTTTTGGTGGCGCCGGCAAATACAGCTAAAAATCCCACGGCAGCCATGAATGCAAGAGGAAGTGGAACGAATATGGTTAGTGCACTGCCTAATGTTGCACCCATGAAAAATAGGGGAGTCACTTCGCCTCCTTTAAAGCCAATGGACAAGGTGAATGCCGTGAGCAAGAGTTTGAGTATGAAATCGGAAAAATGTAACTGCTCCTCAAAGCTTTCCATAATTGTCGGAATTCCTAAGCCCATATAGCGCGAGTTTCCGATCGAAATGAATACAATACACAGCACAATTCCGCCATAGAACGGACGCCAAATCTTATTGGGGATGATGAGTTTTGCACTCCAAGAAAACAAATGATGTGTTTTGATGTACAACAAAGCCGTTAAACCGAAAAGCACAGCTGCGCCTGTCAAATAAGCTATGTTTTCTATACCTAAATCAATGCTTGAAATTGGATTGTAGTGTGTGTGGGGTGCTTTCGTCAATAAACAAGTGAAATAAGCTGAAAACGAAGTAATAAGCGACGGAATTACAGCCAACCAATTGATGCCGTTTCTCCGCACAATTTCTATGGCAAAAATAGCCCCTGCCCAAGGTGTATTGAAGAGAGAAGCAAATCCTGCGCCCATACCAGCGAGAATAAATAGCGAGCGATTTTGATGAAATTTTTCTCCCAAACAATGAAAACGGTCGGCAATTGCAGCTCCCATTTGAAGCGCTGTGCCTTCGCGTCCTGCCGATCCACCGACAAGATGAGTAAGCAAGGTAGTGATTAGAATCAAAGGCGCCATAAGTACTGGAAGCGCTTTGTGGGGCAGAAAATACTCCATCAAAATCCGATTGGTGCCCGGGTCACTTTCTTTACCAATAGTGGAGTAGATAAATGATATTAACAAACCAATTACAGGCAAGAAAATGATAATCCATAAATTGGTTTCACGCCATTCAGTCACAAAATCCAAGCTGTACAGAAAAACTGCTGATGCCAAACCAATGGGGATACCAATTAAGATGCCAAGGAAAATCCATGACAATAATGATTGAAACACGTCTTTAATCTTGTTTTTATCCATGCCATCAATAGGCGTTTCATTTCAATTCAGCAGGTATTTTACATACTGGAATGGCTTGCATTTTATGCTGATTGATTTTGTTGAAACGTCTGTATATTTTGAGTACTTGTGTTTGGCGCTCAGAGAGTTTGTTTTCATCACCATCAAATGTCATGGCCCATTCCAATTCTGGATATGTGGCGCCAATTTGGTCTTCATCTTTTCTGCCATCACCCCAAAGTCCATCTGTGGGAGCAGCAGTCACGATGTCGTCAATTACTCCTAGATATTTACCCAGCGCAGTAACTTCTGTTTTATTCAAATCAGCAATCGGAGAAAGATCCACGCCGCCGTCACCGTATTTGGTGTAAAAACCGATTCCGAAGTCTTCAACTTTGTTTCCTGTGCCTGCTACCAATAAATTGTTCTGTTGACCGAGAGCATATAGTGTTACCATGCGCAAACGTGATCGCGTGTTAGCCATACTTAATCCATGTTCGGCTGTTTCAATTGGAATGGCCTTGCGTAACTCTTCAAACGTGTCAGTCAGATTGATTTCCAAAGAACGAACATTGGAAAAACGTACTTGAAGACTTTCAATATGAGCTTTTCCCAAATCGTATTCTTCTTGGCGTTGATGAATAGGCATGTTGAGGCAAAGTACATCTAAGCCCGATAGCGCGCAAATTGTTGATGTTAATGCAGAATCAATTCCTCCAGAAATGCCAACTACAAATCCATTCATTTTGGCATTTTCCGCGTAGGTTTTGAGCCAATTGATGATGTGTTGGGCTACTGCTTCGTTTTTCAATGTGAATTTTTTAGAACAGCAAAACTGCTTTTATCTCTACCACACTTTGGTTGGCTTTGAAACTGCGGTAGGTACGAGCGCCATCGTTCTCAAGGTACAATGAACTCATGTTTCTATCGTCTTTGCCATTACCATTGAAGATTGGTGAAAAGCCATAATAAAATCCACCTTCGATAGAAAGACTTGTGCTAGAGGCAAAGTTCCATTCCGTTCCTACAGATAAACCTGCAGAGGTGCGCAAGAAGAACATGTCGTTGGTTGCGCGCATGCCTTCTAATTTGCCATTTTGAGGAAGAGCGTTAACTTCTGTAAAAACACCAGTATCATTTACGCGTTGTCTGAGCAAAATGCTGTTTCTCAAACCAAATTTCCCAAAATAGCGGAAGTAGCCAATCATATTGGTTCTAAACATCAACATCAACGGAATGTTTGCAGCAACAACATTTTGGCGTCTTTCTCTTAATGACATAACACCAAGGACCTGGGTATCATCTTTTTTTCGGATGATTTCTTTGTCGTTATAATCATATTTGAAATTGAAATTATCAGATGGACTGAATCGAAAACGCTCAAAGTGGAATTCCAATCCAGTATATACGCCTAAGTTGTTGGTTAAATTGAAATTAGCCCCGAAACCTAATCCAAAAAAACCTCCAACGCCCGAGCCATTTACTTGTGATGTTTCGAAATTGGTCAACAACATTCCCGAGCTGAAAGCCAATCCAGCTTGAATCTTTTTATTTTCTACGTTTTCAGCTGGTTTAGGACCTTGTGAAATAGCTTGTTGCGCAATAAGCAAAGAGCCCGTAAGTAGTATCGTTCTAAATGTCATAGTTTTTCAGTTTTGTTGCAAAAATAGAAATTATTTGTTGTGTTTCATGTCATATCTTCGTACAAAAAAAAACTCCCGATACTAAGAGCATCGGGAGCACACTAAAATTTGTATAAAAACAGAATCATTTACACTCACCGGGTTTGTATGAAGTTATACCATGACATTCCGCTGAGCAGGCATTTGAGTATGTTTTATTGTTACATCCACAAACGGGATTATATTCCATAGTGCAAACACAATCCTCTTTGATTACTTCAACACAGTTTTTATCTTGAGCTGTTTGCTTGGCTTTATTTCCACAAGAGGCCAATACAAATATGAAGCAAACTATCAGGATGCGCACGACCATTATTTATTATAAGTTACAGAACAAGTTCCACTTCCAGTAACCAAACCAGTGCGCGTCCAAGGATAAGACATCACTATTTGAGTACCAGTAGCATTCATGGTACCTGTACCAGAGAAATCTATGGTTCCAACTGTTTGTCCAAGCACCACAATAGGAACACTGGTAGCAGGAACGGTAACATTAGAACCGCTTATATTCATTACTATTGTGCCACCAATTGCTGTAAAAGCATTGTTGATAAGCACCTGGTTGACATTTGCACCAGCAACAATTTGAGGAGCCGCAACATGAGGGAAATCTAATTCATTACAAGAATTAGTTACTGCGTAATTGCCCATGTAAGTTGACTGACCAAGAACAACATTAACCGTGCGTGTAGCAGTTGTATTACCGTGCGTATTTGATGCAGTATAAGTCACTGTGAAGTTTCCAGTTGTGCTTGTGTTTACCTGAGACAAATCAGTAGTTACATTCACTGATCCTTCGTTTTTAACAAAAGCTGTAGCTCCAGCATCGCTGTAAGTACTTCCCACGCTAACTGTTGCAGGATTTGCTCCAACGACAGTAATTACAGGCTTGAAGGTACACGATCCGTCATCTTTTTTTGCTTTTTCGTTGTAGTTGGAAGCATCAGCATCCATACATCCTTTTTTCTTACAAGAAGACAAACTTACTGTGCAAGCAAGAAGAATCAATAAACTTAATTTTGCTGTTTTCATATTACTTTTTTTAAGGTGTTGCAAATAAACGAAAAAAAACAATTTTACTGATTATCTCATTAAGAATTTTATGAAAGAATCCATATCCATTTTCTTTCCTGCAATATCGACAGACTCACATCCAATGTAGAGCAGCATTTTGTGCAAATAAACTGGACTGATTTCTTCATCAAAGAACATCGTAACAACATGAGTGTTTTCATCGATTGATTCTACTTTATATGACACGCTGTGTCCAACGGCATTATAGCGTTCTTTCACCACCTCCATCACGTCAGTTGATGCATTGATGATAAATACAGAGCTATGACCTTTTTCTACTTTTTGCCATATAGAAGATTCATTGTCAAAACGAACAGAGTTGGTTTGACCATACACAAAAGCCGTTATAAATAGGAATACGACGGAAATAATAGATTTTACTTTATTCATTGTTCATCATTTATTGGTTAAAAATATATTTATTGGCGCACTAAATGTACAAAACCTTGTTTGATCAATACTTCTCCACTAAAAATTGTGCCACTAGCGCGATAGAAGTATACACCTTCAGGCACATCTGCTCCCGAGGCGTCTTTACCATTCCATTGGAAATTTGCTATGTCAAATTCTCTAATCGGTTGTCCCCATCTATTCAAAATTACAATATCGAATTTTTCAATACCATCTCCAAAAATCAATTGGAAGTTGTCATTAACTCCATCACCATTTGGGCTAAAGACGTTTGGAACCTCGAAGTCGCAAACTATCGCAAAAATTTCTGCTGATTCTTCATAACTTCCACAAAAGTTGGATACTGTTATCGTATATATTCCTGCTTGGGTAACATTTATACTTGGTCCAGTTGCACCAGTACTCCAAGTGTAAGTATTTTGCTCATCGAAAATTACGGCTTGAAGCAAATAGTTTTCTCCAACGCAAATGGTATCACTGCCAATTTGAGTATATGGGAAGGCAATGAGTGTAATTGTTGCTGTATCTGCATCAGGACAGGTTAGGTCAGAATAAACTAGATTGTAGGTTCCAGACTGGGGAAATACAATCATCGGATTTAAATTGTTAGGAGTAACAAAAGTTGGCTGTCCTGGAGAATTGTAAACCGACCATACGCCATCTGAAAAACCTTGATTTTGGGTTAGATACAGAGTGTCATGACAGATTTGAGTTGGAACATTGAGTACAATAGGATCTTTAACAAACACAGTAAAAGTTGTGTCGTAGAAGCAACCGAAATTATCTTCAACAACAAAAGTGTAGTTGTATGAACCTGGTGTATTTGCTGAAATAAGTATCATAGTATCCTGAACGGAAACGATAGTTGGATTATCTTCCCAATAATGGTTTACCAAGTAATTCTGATATGTTTCTGTATCAGGGAACAAATCAGAGTTAAAATTGAGAGACCAATAGAAAACGTAACCATCATCAATACTCAAATTGTCTTGAATGAACAAAGTCCAAGGGCCGTTAAGCGGGCAACCAATAAGGTTATTGAAGCTTTCTTCGGGTAAATAAACTCCATTAGGATTCATTGAATTTCCAGCGGGTGGGGCAAAAGAATTAACTGGAATTGTGTTTCCGGCAGCCAATTCTTGTCCCATTGTACCCCATGTGGCGTTGGAACTGGAAAAGCAATAAGTAAACCCAATACCCGGTGTTCCATTACCTTGATCGTTGGCATCTCCAAGGAAAGTTCCTCCACCGCCAAAGCCTCCAGGCCATGGTCCAGCACCTGCAAATGAATTAAATAAAATTGCAGTCTGACCACTTGGACATTGAATCCACATCTCTAAATCACCGAGGTATGAGTGTTCCATGTTAACACATATTGATGATAAATCAGCTTGGTTTTGAACAGTTGCATTTGGGTCAAAACCCGACATGTTTATTCCTGTGTTGTAAGATACGCCAGAGCCATCAGGTAAAGGTAGGAGTCCGCCAAAGGAACCACCGATTACAAATGTTCCAGGAGGAAATGCAACACCTACTGTATCTGACTGACTGGCACCTCCAAACAAAGGAATTTGCTCGTTTACACAAATCGTGTCCTTGAGCGGTCCAGAACCAGTGAAATCTGGGAGTTGACTCACGCGGACTTTACAAACCAATGGTATAGACTGCGGAAACATATCTGTTACAATTAAGGTTATCAGAAAACCATCCCTTGAAGGTGGGGTAAACCAAAATTGATTGCTGTTGGTGCCTGATAATCCATTGCTTGTTGACCATTCGAAATCAACAGAAGCATTACTTTGGGAATAACCAAAACCATTGTTTTCAAAAGAATATGGAAAATCGGGGTTGGAAATAAAAAGGATAGAATCTCCAAAGCAAATGTCCACATAACCAGTGTCTAATGGATTCAAAGCATTTGCACCTGTTCCATTTACGAATGCTTGTATGTGCGGAAAAAATGGTTGAGGTGGGTTTCCGCATGAAATGTTAGCACCCCATCCAGTGCCCTGGTTAGATGCATTTGAGGTGAAGACAAATGTCAAACAGCCTGATGGATTGTTTTCAAAGCTAGCTGCAACTGAAAAACCGTTGGGGTTGGTTACGCTGTTGAAGACCCCAATTAACGGAGAAGCTGTTGATGGACCATCATAAATGCTGAGTTGATCGTCTCCTGCAACGTCCCAAGAAAATCCAGCATTAATACCAAAAGAGGCAATTATTTTTGGACCATTCGGTAAGTTTGGACAAATTGTAATGGTGTTATTCTCATTTGGGCCGTAGTTGGCTCCTGCGCCACCACTGTCAAAAAAATTCACAACCGAACCGTCGTTATAATTATTGCAATTTATTGGGTTTGCCGTCCCAAATCCAGGAGATGTTATTGATATATTCTGAGACCAAATATTCGCGATTGAACCAGACAATATTATAAGAGTAAATAGTTTTCTAAGTTTCATGAGTGTAGAATTTTGTAGGGTTATTTGTTTTCTAAAAACACCAGCGGCATTACAACAAGCATTTTATTTGTGCCTTCAATCTTGTAATACTGGTACTCTTCAGTAATGGCAAGTCCTAAAGAAAGAAAAGTGTGATTTTGGTCAGGGTCGATATTTAAAGTTCCGTTGAATTTTATTCCATCGGCTTTTTCTGCGGGGATTTCAGCAATGAATATGGCCTTGTTTAAACAATTCACCAAGAATTTATACCTAGCAACATCTTCACGAATCATTTTTTGAATTTCTTCTCGGGAATAATGTGGCTCAAGTCGAGTGTCGTAGGTTTGACAAAAAATATCTGAGCTTAAGGCCAACAATAATCCGAAAAATACAGATTTTAAGAATAGGTTCATATTGTTTAGATTTAGTTTAGTTTATAGCAAAAGTAACATAAATAAAATATCGATAAAATTTCACGTTCATAAATATGACGATTTTGTTAATTATATGGTTGCATGATTGGAAATCTGTTCTAATTGCATTGCTACCTTTGTGCTCTAAATTTTGATTTTATGCAATCAGCTGAATTAGCTTCAATAGCCTCTCAAGTGAGACGTGATATAGTAAGAATGGTAGCCGCAGTGAATTCAGGTCACCCTGGCGGTTCTTTAGGATGTACTGATTTTTTAACAACATTGTACTTTGATATCATGAATATCAGTCCAAAAGAGTTTTCAATGGATGGTATAGGTGAGGATGTTTTCTTTCTTTCTAATGGACATATTTCGCCAGTGTTTTACAGCATTCTTTCTCGTCGTGG
>DIUF01000096.1:33693-61952 GCA_002422285.1 Flavobacteriales bacterium UBA6165
GAATTGCAAGAGGGACAAATTTGGGAAGCCGCTATGTTTGCTGCTGCCAAAAAAGTGGACAACTTAATTGCAGTGGTTGATTATAATGGTCGTCAGATTGATGGAGATGTTGAAGATGTTTTGTCATTGGGCAACTTGGCACAGAAATGGATAGCCTTTGGTTGGCAGGTTCTGGAAATGGATGGTCACAATATCGATGAAATAAAAACCGTTATGGCTGAGGCAAAAGCTATGTTGGGCAAAGGTGTGCCAGTTGTAATTTTAATGCGCACCGAAATGGGGCAAGGCGTTGATTTTATGGTTGGTTCACATAAATGGCACGGCGTGGCACCAAATCCAGAACAACTTGAAATTGCTTTGGCTCAATTGCCAGAGACTTTGGGAGACTATTAATGCGCAAACTTATCCTCATACTGTTCTTGCTCTGTGTTTATCAAGTGAAAGCACAAGAGCAGCTCACACGCATACTTTTTGTGTTTGATGCCTCCAACAGTATGCACGCACGTTGGGATGAATCTACACGAATCGCCATTGCCAAGGAAATTCTCCTGAAAACGGTTGACAGCTTGAGTACAATTCCAAATCTTGAAATTGCACTGCGTGTTTATGGCCATCAGTCGCCTATAACTCCGAGTTATCAAGATTGTAATGACACCAAATTAGAAGTGCCGTTTGGACCAGGAAATCACGCGCGGATTAAACAGAAAATTCGTCAAATCCAACCTAAAGGCACCACGCCAATTGCCCGCAGTTTGGAGGCGTCGGCGGATGATTTCCCTGATAAAAACTCAAGAAATATCATCATTTTGATTACCGATGGTATTGAGGCTTGTGATGATGATCCTTGTATCATCGCGGATAAACTTCGTGCTAAAGGAATTACAATTCGTCCCTTTGTTATTGGTGTAGGTATAGATATGGAATACCTCAATTATTTTGATTGTATCGGAACTTATCTGGATGCCAATGACAAAAATTCGTTTTCATTGGTTATGAGAACTGCGGTAAATAGTGCGTTGTCTGGCACAACAGTACAGGTTAATTTGAATAACATCAACGGAAAACCTCTTGAAACAAATGTGTCATTCAATTTATACAAGGCAGGAACAAAAACAATTGTCTACACCTTTGTGCATACGATGAACAAGAATCGTTTGCCCGACACCTTAATCATAGACGACAGAACTGTATATGATATTGAGGTCTTCTCAACTCCAGTTGTGAGTGCTCAAAACATTAAAATTATTCCTAATCGACATAATGTCATTGAGGTGGATGCTCCTCGGGGCTCACTTCAAGTGAAATTAATAAATCCAATAAGGAGCTATGCTGTTCCGATTAGAATCTATCGTGTTGAGAATCAGAAGACCCTCAATGTGCAGCAAATTGATGAGGTGGATATGTATATTGTAGGCACTTATGAAATTGAAATCATGACCTTGCCGAGGATTTATCGCACCGTGGAGATCAAACAAAGTGCAACGACAACTGTCAATATTCCAACGCCTGGACAATTCACATACCGCACTGGAACTCGAATTGTTGGACAAATTTTCGTTTTGAATCGAGATGGGACAATGGAATGGGTAACCAATTTGAGTGAAACAGACTTATCGGGTTCTTACAACTTACAACCCGGAGAATATGTTGTGGTTTACAGGAGTTTTCAGTCGATGAACACACTGCACACCACGAAAAAGAAATTTATTATTGTATCGAATAAAACAACAACGTTGAATTTATAATTATGGCTATAGAAGTATTTGGCAAAAAAGACACGCGCTCTGGTTTCGGAGATGGATTGTTAGAAGTTGGAAGAAAAAATGAAAATGTAGTTGGACTTTGCGCCGATCTTACAGGTTCATTGAAAATGAATGCTTTCGAAAAGGAGTTTCCAAACCGTTTTGTGCAAGTGGGTATTGCAGAAGCGAATATGATGGGTATTGCTGCTGGAATGACCATCGGAGGAAAGATACCATACACCGGTACTTTCGCCAATTTCTCAACGGGTCGTGTATATGACCAAATCCGTCAGTCTATCGCTTATTCGAATAAGAATGTAAAAATTTGTGCCTCGCATGCTGGTATCACTTTGGGTGAGGATGGAGCAACACACCAAATTTTGGAGGACATTGGCATGATGCGCATGTTGCCCAATATGACGGTTATTGTTCCAGCAGATTACAACCAAACAAAAGCAGCCACGATTGCGATTGCAGAACACAATGGTCCAGTTTATTTGCGTTTTGGTCGCCCAGTTGTTCCCATTTTTGTTCCAGAAAACCAGCCTTTCGTAATTGGAAAAGCTGATGTACTTATTGAAGGTACAGATGTTACAATTGTAGCTTGTGGTCATTTGGTTTGGAAATCTATTGAGGCTGCTCAAATTTTGGCTGAACAAGGCATCAGCGCTGAAGTGATTAATATGCATACCATCAAACCATTTGATAGTGCTGCTTTATTAAAATCCATCGCGAAAACAGGTTGTGTGGTTAGTGCAGAAGAACACATGCGCAATGGTGGCTTGGGTGATGCAGTGGCGCAAGTTCTGTCTCAAGAAAATCCTACTCCTCAGGAATATGTTGCCGTCAATGATTCTTTTGGAGAAAGTGGTACGCCTGATGAATTGATGGCAAAATACAAGCTTGAGGCTGTTGATGTTGTTGCCGCTGTCAAAAAAGTGATTTCGAGAAAAGCTTAATATATGTCTAAAGCTCGCGAAATATTTCTAGAGCATTTGGGACAAACTTCACCTTTCCCATTTATGATTGATGTGGATAGGGCAGAGGGCGTTTATATATATGATAAGTCGGGTAAGGCTTATATGGATATGATTTCTGGTGTTTCTGTCAACAACATCGGCCATCGACATCCTGAAGTTGTGAAAGCTTTGCAGGAGCAGTTAGACAAGCATCTTCATGTTATGGTTTATGGGGAATTTATTCAAGATACTGAAAATTTGCTCGCCGAACGATTGACAGCGCTTCTTCCAGATCAGTTGAACTGTGTTTATCCAGTCAATTCTGGCACAGAAGCCAATGAAGCTGCCATAAAATTGGCGCGTAGAGCAACAGGTCGCACAGAGCTTATTTCTTTTCGAGGCTCTTATCATGGCTCCACAATTGGGTCTTTGAGTATTTCTGGAAACGAGGTGAAGAAATTGGCTTTTCGACCGCTGCTGCCTGATGTACGATTTATACACCATAATGTATATGAGGATTTAGCGCATATCACTGAAAAAACTGCAGGGGTAATATTGGAAACCATACAGGGTGATGCGGGCGTTAGAATTCCTGACATGGCATATATGCAGGAACTGAGAAAGCGCTGCACTGAAGTCGGTGCTTTGCTGATTTTCGATGAAATCCAGGCCGGTATGGGCAGAACGGGAAAAATGTTCGCTTTTGAACACTATAATGTAGTACCTGATGTTTTGACTTTAGGTAAAGCTTTGGGTGGAGGTATGAATATTGGCGCTCTGGTTTCTTCTGCTCAATTATTGAAGTTGTTCACTTTTAATCCTATGTTGGGTCATATTACCACGTTTGGCGGACATCCAATGCCATGTGCTGCTGCTGCTGCAACGCTCAAAGTGCTTTCGGAATTGGATTTTGATGAAGTAGAACGTTTGGGCGCACTTATTGAACGCCGTCTTAATCAGCATCCAGAGGTAAAAGAAATTCGCAGAAAAGGTATGTTTTTCGCAATCGATATGGCTTGTGCGGAGCGCGTGGCTAAAGTTGTTGAGCGCTGCTTAGAATTAGGGGTTATCACTTTCTGGTTTTTATCGCATCCTTACAGTTTTCGATTGGCACCTCCTTTGGTGATTTCAGAAAAAGAAGTAAACACAGCTTTGGAACTTATTTTACAGGCTATTGACGAAACCCAATAGGGACTTTGTTTTGCTTTCTGAAAAAGCTAAATCTTTTGTTTTGAAACCTTTGTTTATGTGAATCGTTGAAGCATGCAAAATCTTCAACTATGAAAAAGCTTACGTATTTTTTTCTATTTGCTGCATTTTCGCTTTCACTTATGACGAGCGAGAAGGTCATTCATGTAACTGAATTATCCGAGTATAGATTCACCAATTATTCATTCTCAAGGGTTGTTGACTCTATGCTAAACACCTTCGACTATTCATGTCATAGCGACGTCAATATGAATAGAGACTCTTTACTAAGGGTGCAATACGGTTTTTCTTGTGACAATAACTCTACTGGTATGGCTTGGAAAATTAGCTCTACTCAAAGAACGGGTTCATCAACCCCGTCTTATTTCTTTGAGCCTATGTACACCAACAAAGTACTTTGTGCAGATGTCAAGAACAGTATTAACTCTTTTGTTCGATTGGGCCGACATAGAATTGTCTTTGATAGCAAAGATATTCGATTGAAGCATTTGTTTAAAATGACTAACGAGTCAACGGAGAAATTTTGTTTGGTTGACAATAATAAATCTTGTGTACCAGGATTCCCCATTGATTCTCATTTTGTAATTGATGGTCAGTTTGGTAAATACGATGTATTGGCTGCACACCATTTAGATTGTTCAAAACGACCATAGAATAGTCAAATCACACAGCAGAATAAGCTTCTTTTACACCTCACTCAATTTTTTTTGGGTGAGGTGTAATTTTTTTTTTAGAGCTAAGTTATTGATTTTCAGTGTATATTATGCTTGAATAGTATTTTTGCATAATTTTTTTCACTACAATGCTTGCATAGTAAAATTAAAATACTATTTTTGCATAAGAGATTTTTGAAAAACACGCTTGTCTAACTCTAAAAATTAAATGCTATGAAAAAGTTTTTATTTATCCCAGCCGCAATTGTTTTGATGATGTCAATCATGAACAATGAGAAAGTTTGTAACGTAACTGAATTAAAAGAATATCAATTGACGAATCGTCAGCTTGCAATTCTTTTAGATTCCATGATGAATACATTCGATTATTCCTGTTTCGATGAAGTGAAGTTGAACAGAGATTCCCTTTTACAAGTGCACTACGGTTTCAATTGTTCTAACAATCTATCAGACATGGCTTGGAGAGTATCTTCATACTCTCGTAATGGTGCAGAGCCATCGTTGTGGCTTGAGCCGGTATATACCAACAAGATTCACACGAGTCAAATTCGTTCTATGGTGAACTCTTTTGCGAAAGTGGGCAATCACAGAGTTATTTTTGATTACAATGATATTCGTATTCGCGCTATGTTTAGAATTGTGGAAGAACCAACAGAGAAGTTTTGTGTTGTGGACAACAATAAAGATGGTATGCCTGGTTTTCCAATCGATTCTCACTTTGTGGTGAGCAAATTTAGTGGCAAATTCAAAGTGGCAACTTCTACAAAATTAGATTGTGTTCACCGTGAAAAATTGAACGCTCGTAGATTTTAACTCTTTTTTTCTCCGTCCGTGTGTGTAGGGATTGTGGCAACGGCTACAATCCCTATTTTTTGTTAAATAATGCGCCGATTCAATTGAAATGGAACTACTTTTGCAAGCCCAAAATCAAATTTTTAAAGATGAAAAGAAAACTGATATTTACCGTGCCTTCGTTTTTGTTGGCTTGCATGTTGACAGCACAATCTTCTAACCCAATCCAATGGGGTAATGTTGAAAAATATAGAGGTCAAACGCAGAAAATTGTCAATGTCAATGGTCAGAGTTTTACGGTTGTGGTCAACAGAAGCGGTTTCTTTAGTGCTTTATTTCCGAATAGTCAAAAAGTGATTCTGCGTGAAGTGGCTTCTTTGAATGCTGTTTCTGAGAGTAAAATTCAGCTCAAAGGCGATGGCAGAAATTTATTTGCCGCTGATGTGGTTGGTTTGAATAGAGATTTGATAACATTGAGTCAGAGAATGAGAACTTTTGAGGGCAAGAATGAAATGTTTTTGCATCAATTTAATGCATCAAATCCATCTGGGCCTGTTGAAGGCGAAAAGGTGATTTCTTATTTCGTGTTTGATGCGCCCTCTCAAGCCAAGCAAATCGGCATGATGAGTTCTGAGGATTTTTCAAAAGTTGCTGCTTTTTACACAATTCCTGTTCGTCCGAATGAGTTTCCAGGATTTGGTTACGTACTTTTTGATCAAGCAAAAGGTAAATACGCGCAACATGTTACCCAATTACCTTACTTGAATTTTCAGCTTGATTTTTCGGATGCGTTTATTGCCAATAATGGAGATTTCTATGTCTTGGCCAATGAATTCTATCCAATGAATCCCAATATACCTATCAGCCCGATGAATCGTCTTTTTGCGAAAATAAAAGCATTTAAAGTGGTTGACGGCAAGTTTTCTGAATTTGAAGTTAATCAGCCAGGTTTCGTTGTGCAAAATATGAAAATGGCGACAGACAAAGACAATAACTTTGTGGCCTCAGGTTTTTATGCGGATGACATCTACAGTGGGGTGCGTGGGGTGTTTTTCATGGTTTTGGACCGTAAAACAAATGATGTTTTGCAATTGCGCAAACAACCTTTTACGGCTGAGTTTTTGAACAGTGGTGTTGCAGCATGGGAGCAATCATGGCGTGATAGAAATAGACAAAATGCCACCAAGCCTCAGGCACTCGCAGATTTCAAGGTTTTAGATTTCAGACAAACTCAAGATGGTGGCTATGTGGTTATTACAGAAAATCAGAGTGTAGTTTTGGAAGCTCGCCAAACAGGAACTCCAGAAAATCCTAGAATTACCTACACAGAGCGTTTCTTTTTTGATGATTTGATTGTTTACCGATTGGATGCTGCCGGTACTTTACAATGGGTGAGAAGATTGCCGAAAAATCAGATGTCGAGCAACGACGGAGGTCAACATCTTGGGGTGGCTCACGGTGTAACCGACCGTTCTGTGCATATTCTTTTCAATGATATTCGAAGGAATTATGGCAACGATGGTAGGTTTTTGGAAGGACAATTTCCTTTCCCTGTTCAATTTTTAGCAGGGAATAACGTGATTGGATATATCAATATGAACTTGGAAACTGGCGCATTTACGAGAACTATGCTGCCTGGTTTGACTGAAAATAAAGTGGTTTTAGTACCGCATTTGTGTGAGTTCAACTACAACACCAAAGAAATGATTTTTTATGGACAACGGAATAGAAAACACCGTTTTGGTCACATGAGATTGCAATAGAGAATTTGAAAATAAAAAGGAGTGGTATCATTTGATACCACTCTTTTTTTGCTCTATAATTAGCTGTTTATCTGCGCCCTTGAGCAATTTTCCACTCGCGGTACATATCGAAATAACTTTTGGTTTCAAGAATGATGACGCCTCCTGTTGTATCACCATATTTTGCAGGAATACCGCCTGTGTAAACCGTTACACCACCAATTGCACTGCCTGGAAATCTGTTTAAATTGTCAGATTTTACTCCGTCTACAAAGAAGATGACGTCTCCCGGGCGTGAACCACGGATAACAAAATCACCGTTGTTGGTGCGCGAAATATCAGAGGACATGTTTTCAATCATAGACGCTACATCAAGTCTGTTTACGCTTAGTGCAATATCTTCTGGAAGCATGGTAATCATGTGTTCATTGCCCTGATCTATCATTGGATGTCTTCCAATAATTTCGGTTTCAACTGTCATCACATAAGTGGAAAAATAAACGTCAGGCACTGCGCAAATCCCATCTGGTTTTACATACTGATTGTGAACAATCATAGTGTCTTTTGAGTTTTTGATGTATAGTGAATAGATCCCAGGCGGAACAGCTGAGATTCTAAATCTGCCTTCTAAATTGGTTGTGGCAAATAGTTTAGAAGCGCCTACTTCAACCCAAACGCGTGCTCCAATGATGGGTTGTTGATCGGTGGAATCCAATACTTTTCCGATGATATCACCGTTCATGTTTTGTGCTGCGGCCATTCCGATACTTGCGAATGCCAAGACAGCTAAAATTAACTTTTTCATATCTATATTTTTTGAATTACTAGGAGATGACTCTCATCGCCTTTCAAAAACTATGATGCAAGAAAGTTTAGGATTCCATAAAATGGTATGAATAAAAATCAAGATTCAGCCACAACTTCTTTAACCTCAGGAAGATGCTGTTTGAGTAGATTTTCTATTCCGAATTTCAAAGTGGCTGTTGAACTTGGACATCCAGCACAAGAACCTTTGAGTATTACGTACACGGTTCCGTCTTCGAAGCCTTTGAAATCAATAGCACCACCATCGTTTTCTACTGCCGGACGGATGTATTCTTCAAGCAGTCCTCGGATAGCGTCATCTACTTCGCTAGGAGCGAAAGTTTTGCCAACACCGCTTTTTTCAGTGCCCTCAGCAGCTCTTTCATCGGTTTTGTTCTCCCTGCGTTCGGGCATTTGAATTAGAATTTCATTGCCATTGGCAATAAAATCGCGGATAAATTCGCGCAATTCCATGTTGATGAAATCCCAAGAAATACTATCATCTTTGGTGATGGTAACAAAATTGGCCGACATAAAAACACCTTTAACAAAGGGGAAATTGAAGAGCGCCTCAGCCAATGGGGAGTAATTTTTGGCTTCTTTTTGAGATAAAAATTCAGCAGATTCGCCAGTAATTAAAAGGTATTTATTCGCCACATACTTCATTGTGTTTGGGTTGGGCGTCATTTCAGCATATAAGGTAACGGGAACTTGATTCATCGTATGTAAGTTTTGATGCAAAGATACAGGAAGAACAAATCTATCAAGGTAAAGTTGTTTAAATATGAGTATTATTCTTTGTTACCTTTGAAAATTAATCCGTTATACCCATTGTTTTGAGAACCATGACTATGATATTCACCATATTTGGATTACTGTTCGCTTCTTGTTCATCACCAGAAGCCGATGCTGCTGTTTTGGCAATCAAGCATGAGGCTTTGCACGAGGAGGCCAGCAGTTACTGTAAGTCGAATAATTACAACACGGATTATTATTTTCTGCTTGATTTTTCGATTCACTCAGGCCGCAACAGATTTTTCATTTACAATTTTAAAGATAGTGTGGTGAAGCGCTCTGCATTGGTTACACATGGTGTTTGCGATGGATTGGGTGCAAATCCTAATCCAACAGAAAATGTGAAATTCAGTAACACTGTAAACAGTCACTGCTCTTCTCAAGGCAAATACAAAATTGGGAAACGCGACTACAGCTCATGGGGGATTAATGTGAAATATTGGTTGCATGGGCTAGAATCCACCAACAACAAAGCTGTGGAAAGGGTGGTGGTACTGCATTCTTGGAGTGCTGTTCACGATTCAGAAGTTTATCCATATCATTCGCCTTTGAGTTGGGGCTGTCCTGCGGTATCGGATAATTTTATGTGGCATTTGGACAGTTTGCTTCAAAAAACAACAAAGCCCGTTTTGATGTGGATTGTGGAGTAGAAGCGATAGTCGTGTTGATTTGTATTACTTGAATTTTTCATTGTTTTAGCAGCGACGCAGTAAAACCGCAAATTTTATCGCTACAAAATTCTTGTCTTCTTTTGGACTTTTTATTTAACTTCCCGTTGCCGAGGACTTCGCGGTGCGAGAGCAGGCGAGGTCGTTGAGATCGCTGGCGCTAAGTTCGCAGCAGTCAAACTGCATGCGAAGCGAACCGCTGCGATTTAGGGTATCGCTGAAGTTAGTTCGCAGTAGCTAAGCTAGCTGCGAAGCGTAACCACTACGATTCAGGGGGTGTTTATCTTAAAGTTTTCTTTTCGCAGCAGTTAAACTGCGGCGAAGCAACTACCGCGAATCAAGGGGGAGCACCCCCTTCGCTGGATTTGCAACTTAGCGCAGCGATCTCAACGACTTGTACTCGATTTGCGGTGAGTTAATCCTGCGAACTTAGCGCCAGCGATCTCAACATCGTTACACTATAAATCCAACTATTCCCATCTCATCAAAAATTATTATGCTTCCAAAAATAATACTTCTTTTGGAACTTCACGAATTTGATTCGAGGAGCTTAACTATGCTTATCCCCAGCTCCGAAAATCAAATGCAAACCCTACGCTTTTGCAAAGCGCGGTTTTTTCATGCCCAAATTTCCCTTCAAGCGGGGCTTGGGAAAATTATGCATGAAAAAACCCACATGCTACGCATGCGGGTGTACAAATTTAGGTAATGACTGAAAAACTAAAAAAGTTCTATTCTAGTGCAAACATCATCTGTCACAGTTACGGTTCCCGACCATGAATCAGTTCCATCACTCGCAGAATAATTGTAAGTGCCAGATTCTAATTGATTAAAAACCGCACAACCTGAAGCGCCACAATTAGGAGCTGAGACGTATTCCGTTGTAATGTTAGATGTAACACCATCAATATTGACAACTGTAATTCCATATCCACTTCCTGTTTGTTGCCAAAAGGTAAGGTCCCCATACTTTTGTTTGTTGCAAGATGACAACAATACGATTGTCAATAGCGATGATAATATTAGTATTTTTTTCATTTTGTTTAATTTAAATTGATGTTTGGATTAACTATGACTAGCATTAATAATTTTATATAATTCACTACTCTACTCTTTTTATAACTTTAACGACCTTGTAGTTAACTATTCCTCCTGTAAACGTATAAACGAGCACAGAGAGGAAGTTAGATTTAGTTTCAATTGTATAATGCTCTGCATTGATTCTCTGTGCCATTTCATCAGTGTCATAGTCTGATAAAATATTAATACCAAGTACGAACATTGTCCCACTTTTGACATAATCTACTCCCCTTTTAAGGGTTATGGTTTTTTCGCCAAATACTCTTCCACCATTTTCAAATGGTTCAACCTTAGTATTAACAGAGAATTGCTGAACCCCACAAGAGGCTAGCATTAGAAATGTTGCAATAATTAAAGTTTTTTTCATTTTTAGTTTGTTTAATATTCCCTACTCATATCGCTTTTCAGTTCCGCGTGCACCAGAGTGCTTTTCATTTGGCAAACTTAATTAAACTTTCTAAATACGAAATATATTTCGTATTATTTTTAATGATAATAACTCACTTTTGATTGTGAATTATAGTATCGAGATAGAATTAAAGAAAATTGGTCAGAAAATCAAAGAAATCAGATTGGCAAAAAGAATGACACAGAGTGCTTTAGCATCATCTTCAGATGTAGATATTCGTTCGATTCAGCTAATAGAGGTCGGAAAACTAAATATGAGCCTGAAGATATTTTTCGCCATTTCACATTCATTGGAAATTAAGCCCTCAGATTTATTGGACAAAATTGAAATGGACAGTAAGTTCCATTTAGAATAAGAATCTATGTTATTTCCCCGCTTCGCTGGATTTGCACCGCGGAGCAGCAACGCAGTTAATCCTGCGAACTTAGCGCCAGCGATCTCAACGCAGTTACACTATAAATCCAACTATTCCCCATCTCCTTAAAAATTTATTATGCTTCCAAAAATAATATTTCTTTAGGAACTTTTCAAATTTGAGGCGAGGAGCTTAACTTTGGTCGTTTTGCTCAACTGTAATCAATCTCTGTTCCTTCATGCCCAAATTTTCCTTCAAGCGGTGCTTGGGAAAATTTTGCGCATGAAAAAACCCACATGCTACGCATGCGGGTTTTCATTCTTCGTGACCTCGCCAGGATTCAAACCTGGAACCTCTAGAGCCGTAATCTAGTACTCTATTCAGTTGAGCTACGAGGCCTTACGACAGACTTCTTTCGAAATCGGGTGCAAAGATAGTTGTTTTTTCTAGTTTGCAAACTTTTTAGTGAATTTCTGCTGTAATTCCTCGGTCAAGTAGGGCGGTGCACATGGGTTCAAGGGCCGACCATTCACCGTGTTTTACATCGTATTTTCCTCTAAAGTGGATAAAATGAGCACATTGCTCGGCTTGGATGCGTTCGTGTTTACATACCTTCATCAAGGATTCAATTACAAAATCGAATGTATTGATATCGTCGTTGAATACTACCAAAGACTTTTCAGCGACAATGGCTTCGAGTGTATCTATGGCTACTTTTTCTTGTGTTTTTGTCATGGCGAAATGAAATATGCTGCAAAATTAGGCAAACATGGTCAATTGGTAAAATAAATCTTGCAATAGTAGTGTTAAAATATAGGAAACAGAAAATGAACAGTCACTTTTTGGTTAAAACTCGACCTCAGGATTTTTCTTGAGCACTTCCCAAGTATGGTCGGCTAAGAGTTTAACTGTAGCCACAAAAGTCAATTTTGATCCCGATCGACCCCATTGTTCTGGTGCAACCATAGAAAGCAAATAGGAACTGTTATCGCGAGTATACAAATGATAGACATGCGAAATAAGTGGTTCAAATCGCATTTCAGCCATGTAAATTCTTTCCGAAATAGCCTTGCGTTCTTGAATTTTATTGGCCTGCTGAGCCAAAAGTTGCATCTGCTCATAAATCTGACTGAGTTGCTGGTCAGTTTGCTGATCCATGGCGGAGAGTGCTCGCCCTTTTAATTTGCCTTGGTCTTCAGGTTTCACTATGGCACTGCCCACGTGATGCGGATAGAGCAAAGTGCTGGGCGTTTCCGTTATTTTATCCGGATCAATGGGATTGATGAAGTCTTTCTCTTTTTGCTCTGACATGATGTATTTATTTTGCGCCCACCAACACGTTCACATGACCGCGAGTAGTGATTTCGTTGTCCTGTCCATCTCGGATGCGCAACACATAAACATAAGTGCCCTCCATAATGTTTTGAGAAATGCTGTGTTTCCCATTCCAGCCCTCATCGGGGTTATTGGTTCTAAACATAACTTGCCCCCAGCGGTCGAAGATGGTGAGCTCATAAGTGTTAAAGTCATAGAAATTGAGCACTGGAAGAAACAATTCGTTGATACCATTAATAATGATGGTATTGGGAATATATATCAGCGGTTCTAGCAGGGCGCAAGAAGCATTGGATTTACTTGTTTCATTGAAGCTGTACATGTTAAATCCTTCAATGGCTTCAACAAAGTAGCAATATTCGCCAGTGGTGTGCCCAAATTCTTCGAGATTATCATAATAATTTCTTGTGTTTCCAGGAACAACGGCAATAGGGTCATTGTCCATGATACCATTGATGCTTCTGAAAATTCGATAGCCCACAATGGGAGCAGAAAATTGTTCGTAAGATGACCATTGTAGGGTAACGCTTAAACGAGCTTGGTCTGTATTGGTGGTAAGGAAGATGGTTTTTCCGATGTTCGTCGGTAAAGTAGGGTTGTTGCACGAATCAATAGCCATCAATCGGTAGCGTTCGCTTCGTTCATTTGCTTTGTTGTTTTGGTCAATAAACAATTCAAATGGGCTGGCAACAATGCGTTCTTCAAGGTCTTCATAACTTTGCTGAATGTTGTTCCACTTTTGAAGAATTACTTTTCCTTGACCGGGCAAGAAGCTGGAATAGTATAGTATGTGGACTTCATCGTCTTCAACTGTTGCTGTTGCTAAATAGTGAATGTCTGGCGAGCCCGGAAGTTCATATATGATAGATAGAATTTGCGAAAAAGAGTTAAATCCATTTTCAGATACGGCTTGAATGACAACTTGATACAAAATAT
This sequence comes from Flavobacteriales bacterium UBA6165, assembly GCA_002422285.1. Classification (GTDB taxonomy): domain Bacteria; phylum Bacteroidota; class Bacteroidia; order Flavobacteriales_D; family Crocinitomicaceae; genus UBA6165. The sequence goes on from DIUF01000096.1 coordinate 47,194, forward strand.
CAGGAGCAATACCAATTTGGGCATTCGGATTGGTGCTTGTGCCTGCCAAATACCAGTTTTCATTTTCGGGTTTCACAAACACACGATACAATTGAACGCCCTGAGGCCAGCCCACATAAGCCGACCAAGAAAGGTTTAAGGTTTCGGCGCACACATCTACAATTCCATTGGCATACATTGTGGTGTGCACATTGGCTTTTCCAGACGTTTGATAAGTCACAGGAATTTGATCAGTGAAGCAGGAGTCAAAGGCCGCTACTGTAAAGGAAAGCGCAGCACTGAGGTTGGCGCCAGTGATTTCGTAAGTATTGTTGAAACGCCCCCAAATGGTGTCCAAATCTGCGTAGAATCCGTTGCCATCTTGGTCATAAATAATATAACCATAAGTGTCGGGACTTGGACTCACTCCCCATGTGATTACGATATTTCCAGTGATGGTATCTATAGAAACCGATTGGATAATAGGAATAGGCGGAGGCGTCATGTCTTCGAAAACATCACCATCAATATTGGAATGTGAAACACAATTGTTGTTCATCAGCACAACTCGAAAATTTAAAAACGCATCACAAATTGTGATTTCATGTAAAAGTTGCGAGGTACTGATGCTCACAGAATCCACAACAGTCCAAACACCAGCTGGATATTCCATTTCGACATAAGCATAAGGTCCCCAAATGGCAGGATTTCCAATGTCATTCCAATTTAAAAAAGCAAAACCATTTCCAGGATTGTTAACTTCGAGAAATACCGTAGAAACCGTGTCGGATGAATTGAAAAATAAGCCACCGCAGCCACCAATCGCTAAAATGTAATAGGATTGAACTCCTTGGTCGGCATTTGCTCCTACATGTGTGTAGGACGTAGTCGAAATATCGTTGATACTCGCAACTAAACCATTTTGGGTATGGTGTATTTCATAACCATCGAATGCACCAATTGGTCCAGATGATGGTGTCCAAGTCAAAGTCACATCTCCATTGGGCAACACGTCAATACATGTAATTTCTGGAGCAGCGGGCAACGCAGAATTGACAACATTGACTACTACCGTAACGTATTGAACAGCAGGTATTTGACATAAGTCGTCTTGAACGCGAAAAACAAAGTTATACGAGGCATTGTTTTGTGTTTGCCCAGAGGCACCGATCAAATGATTACATGCGGTTTGCCAGCTAAAATTTACGTTTGCACTTGGACTTCCAGAAACTGGAATATTTGAACTCAAAGCAGCGCACGGTGGATTGGCACAGCCTGAATTCGCATCGGTTATATTGGAGGCAAACTGAGCACCTGAGGCATAAATAAATGTGCTTTGAGGCAAGAAATTTTGAAGCAAGCCATTGTCTTGTGCTGCCAAATTGAAAGTCACTAAATCCCCAGCCATCACGGTGGTTTCGAATGATGTGTTTCCGTTGAAAGGTGGTGTAACAATTGGCGGATTATTTTGAATCAAACAATTCTCTACGGCTACTTGTAATTCAATTTGATTCTCTGAAATTAGAACGCCATCTCGATAAGCCAAAACTTTGAGCATAATCACATAATTGCCCGCCATCGTTGAATTGAAAGTTAGGGTTCCGTTGGAAGCGTTCAATGCAGCTGGAGTACTTCCTGCACTAATAGCGGGAGAAGGAGTTGGAGAATTAACCGAAAAGCCATTTACAAAATTGATGTTGGCAGGGTCGTTTGGCGGATTGTAACTCGTAATGATTTGATCTAAAGGTTGTCCAAAAGCAAAGACCAAAGAGTCCAAATCTGGGTCGAAGACATTGGGGTTGAAGGAATATGGCACTCCAGCACAAGCTACTACGTAAGGTGGCTCATAAAATCGAGGAGAAGAATCGTTGCAGGTTCCATTCGCACCCGTATTGAACATCTTGGCAACTACCGTAATCCCAGTTGTTCCGGGACTTTGTAAATTGGTGATACTCGATGACCTGAAAAAACTGGAATAGGTAAACACCCAGCCATTAACACCCGGATTTCCGGGAAGAAAAATTGGGTTTGAGCGATACAATACACGTTCCACAGCGCCTGTGCCATTGCCAGAAAAGCTACCTGTGCCACAATTGAAAGGCTCTGGACCGTTGTTTACTTGTTGACAGTAGGGCGACATGTCGATTCTCGAAATGAAATTCACCGTGATTTGATTTACACTGGGATGATTCCAAACACTGATGTTTTCCGGACCCACAGTTACGTCAAAGCCATTGCAATCGCGGTATAAGATGAGGTCAAAAACATAAGAACCATTGCCTTGACATTGCCATGAGAGCTCACCGCCCAAGATATGTGTGGCGTACGCGACATTTGGTCTCAACGAAGAGAACAAAATCAAAACACCAACATAGATGTAGGTTCGGAATAAGTGAATAGGCTTTAGCATACCTTTAAGAGAACGTAAAACATCCATCAATGTTGCTTAAATCGCGGGATTTTTTTCTGTTTGCTTTTTTGAAATCAAAAGTAAACCCAAGAAACACAAAATCCCGTTGATTCCGAGCATTTCATAACCAAATTGGTAGCCGTTGAACCAGATGTCTTGAGGCTCAACAATGCTATCGTGCATTCGGATGTAGTAGAGCATTGCAGGTACGACAACACACACAAGCCAAGACCAATTGTCGTGGATTTGGCGCTTGGTCAAAATGCCAAAGAAAAACAAGCCAAGCAGTGGGCCATAGGTGAAACTGGCGACCAGAAACACAGTTGAAATCACGTTTTGTTCTTTAACGAGATTGGCCAAAAGTATGGTCACAAAAACAGCTAAGGTTACCAAGATGTGCACCGTTTTTCTAATTTTGATGGTGTTTGTTTCAGGTTTTTTATCAATCTTGAGAATATCGAAGCAAAACGATGTAGTGAGAGCAGTAATGGCTGAATCGGCGCTGGAATAAGCCGCTGCAATGAGTCCAATGATAAAGATGATTCCAAAAGTGAAGCCCAATTCACCACTTAAAGCCACCATGGGAAACATACGGTCGTCGCGAACAGAATCTTTCATGCCTTCATAAGCTGCCTGAAGTGTATCGTTTTGTCCGAGGTAGGCAAACAAATAGGCTCCTAAAAGCAAGAAGACCAAATTTACTACCACCAAAATTACTGATAAGCTGATCATGTTTTTCTTGGCATCGTTGATGTTGCGGCAGGTGAGGTTTTTCTGCATCATGTCTTGGTCTAAACCAGTCATGGCGATGGTTACAAACATGCCGCCAAAGAAATGTTTCCACCAATAATTGTGCGCATTGGCATCTTCCGTGACCCACCAATTGGAAAAGCGCATTTGTTCCAACACTGCGGTATTGTCGATGCCAGAATATGAAGAGAGCAGTACGATACCTAAAATCAAGGCGAGCAACATAAAAACTGTTTGCAAGGTGTCTGTCCAGATAATCGTTTTGATTCCTCCGCGATGCGTATAGACCCAAATCAAAGCGAGGGTAATAGCCACGGTGGACCAAAAAGGTAAACCCCAAGCTTCAAATACGAAATGATGGAGTACATCCGCCACGAGAAATAAGCGCAAGGCAGAACCTAGTAACCTGGATATCAAGAAAAACAAAGAACCTGTGAGATGCGTTTTCGGTCCAAAGCGATCTCCCAAATACACATATATGGATGTCAAATTGTGTTTGTAGTAGAGCGGGAGCAAAACAAAGGCTACGATTATATAGCCAACGGTGTATCCCAAAACCATTTGCATATAGCTGAATCCAGATGTCGCTATCCAACCGGGCACTGAGATAAAAGTGACTCCGCTGAGGGATGCGCCAACCATTCCAAAAGCTACCACATACCAGCGCGAATCGCGGTTACCCGTGAAAAACGCTTCATTATCACCTTTGCCTTGTGTGAGATATGAAACCCCAATAAGCATGAGAAAATACAAGGCAAGTACACTGATAATCAGAATGGGCGACATGGAGAAAATTTTAACGAAAATACTATGAAGCGCTCTTGTTTTTCGAATTGAATTGGCTATTATTCCATGGTGCTTTGTTAGCAAAGTTGCTTGAAAGGGTATTATGACGCAAATTATCCTTATCTTCGCACCGACTTTATTCATCGGTTCGTTGTAAACCATAAGTCACAGTTTAGAATTGTCCGTTTCGACATACAACATCCTAGCAGACCCCATTTACTTTTTATATTTTATGACATTTAATGATTTACAACTGGCAGCGCCTATATTGAAGGCGTTATCAGAAACGGGTTATACACAACCCACTCCTATTCAAGAACAAGCCATTCCACATGTATTAAACCAGCGCGACATCCTCGGATGTGCACAAACGGGCACGGGAAAAACTGCGGCATTTGCTTGTCCAATTATCCATTTGTTAGACGCACGACCAGCTGCTGAAAAGCGCAACGTGCGCACGCTCATTCTAACACCAACACGTGAGTTGGCCATTCAAATTGGCGAAAGTTTTGCCGAGTATGGACAATACACCTCTATCAAACATACAGTTATTTTTGGCGGTGTGGGTCAAGATCCACAAGTAAAAGCTTTGCAACGTGGCGTTGATGTGTTGATTGCAACACCGGGTCGTTTACTCGACTTAATCAACCAAAAACACGTGAATTTGAAAAGCCTTGAGATTTTTGTGCTCGACGAAGCTGATCGTATGTTGGACATGGGTTTCATCCATGATGTTAAAAAGATTTTGGTTCATTTGCCGCAAAAAAGACAATCCTTGTTTTTCTCTGCGACGATGGCTCCTGAAATTGTGAAACTGGCGAATACCATTTTGGTTGATCCTATTAAAGTTGAAGTAACACCTGCTGCAACAACAGCACTTACAATCAATCAGACGATTTATTTTGTAGACAAAAACAACAAGAAGTTTTTATTGATGGATATTTTGAATGAAAAAAATATCGAACGCGCTTTGGTTTTTTCACGCACCAAGCACGGCGCCAATCGCTTGGCTGAATTTTTGTCTAAACAAGGCATAAAATCACATGCCATCCATGGTAACAAATCACAAACGGCTCGTCAAACAGCATTGAGTGATTTTAAAAATTCTAAAACTAGAATTTTGGTGGCAACGGATATCGCTGCGCGTGGAATTGACATCGATGATTTGACGCATGTGATCAACTACGAATTGCCAAATGTGCCCGAACAATATGTGCACAGAATTGGTAGAACGGGTAGAGCAGGTGCTTCAGGAATTGCAATTGGATTTTGCGATGCAGAGGAAAAACCTTACTTGAAATCGATTCAGAAATTGATTGGTTTGGAAATTCCAGTTGTTGCAGAGCACGATTATCCTTTGATGATTCACGATGTTGTAAAAGAACCGCGCCAGCAAAGACCGCCTAGAAATAAGCAGTATGAATCTTCAGGCAGATCTCATAGTAGTTCAGGCATGTCTAATACCCAGCAAAGTAATAAGACAAGCAACAATAACCAAAACAGAAATTGGAGTAAACCTAAAGGTATTGCGAACTAAACCATATTGTTCAGATACTTCTCAATGATGCGCATGTTTATTGGCACTCTCGATATCACTTGAGTGCCGTAACACATGCCATGTAAAATAGAATTCTTTGCTCAATGAGTTATGCAAAATTCATTGGCCGAATAGGTGTTACTTATAAAACTTCCTGTCTGCACTTTCAAGAGTCTCTAAAGCTCCATCCTAATCCTCAATTCCTTTGGGTAATAATTATTGATTCTGTTGCCGATTTTTTTGAACCAGCCCAGTGAAAAATTCTGATAACTCGCCAAATGCCATCCGTCTTTACAATCTATGTCGATGTTGTTGCCTTTGAGATAATTCAAGGCTTGGTCGAGCGTTAATTCTTGCTTGACAAATTTCGATGGACCGAAATTGGCTAGGGCATATTCAAAATGTGGGTTGAACTTTTGATTGATGAATTCTCCAAGTCGTGTCCCGAATTTCATAGTGCCCATTTGTTCATTGAGATGCAGCATCAATTCGAGTTGTGTTTTAGGTGCTTGATAAAAGTTTCCTTGAATTTCAACGGATTGTAGGCTCTCGTCTAGCGGATAAGGAAAAATACTTTCTTTCGATTTTGGCTTTTTGGCTTTGCGAATGGTGTATGCATTTACACGTTCCAGTTTTCGCAATACTGAAAAATAAAAGCCTTCCGTTTGCATGCGGTGGGGCACACAAGCATAGCCAAAATCACTCTTTTCGAGTTGGAAACTTTCTGGGAAATCTAGGTCAACAAGTTCACAATCGTATTTTTCGAGGAGCAATTCGATTTGTTTGTCGTTTTCTTCAGGATTAAAAGTACAGGTGGAATAAATCAAAAAGCCATCAGTTTTTAACGCTGGCCAGATATCATCTAGAATATCAGTTTGTCGCAGCGCACAATTAGATGCATTTCCTGGAGTCCATTCAACACGGGCATCCAAATCTTTGCGAAACATGCCTTCGCCAGAGCATGGTGCATCTACCAAAATCAAGTCGAAAAGTCCAGGTGATTTACCAAAATCTGCAGCAGATTTATTTGTGACCATCGTATTTGAAGCGCCCCATTTGGTCAAAGTATCTCTGAGGATAAAAGCCCGATTGCGCACTATTTCATTGGATACAACCAAGGCGTTTTCTGAAAGATTGTCAAGTAAAATAGTAGATTTTCCACCAGGAGCGGCACATAAATCCAAGGCCACAGTTTCATTCGCTAATGCTAGCTGCTTTAAAATGGCGTGAATAAACATGGAGCCCGCCTCTTGAGGATAATAAACCCCAGCATGAAAAAGCGGATCTTTGGTGAAAGAAGGTCGCTCAGCCAAATAACGTCCCCAATCACACCAGGGAACTGGTTCAGCATTTGGGAAAACATGAGCTTTTTTACGCAGATTTAAGCGAATAGATGTGGGTGCAGTATCATTCAGCGCATCCAAAAGGAGTTGTGAATCAGTGCGTTGAAGCTGAATGCGCTTCACAAATTCATCAGGCAGCGCAATCATTATTCGACCAACATAAGTTTAAGACCAGGCGACATATACGTCATCATTTTCCCCTTATCGTCCACAAACTGAAGTAAAATTTCGAGTTTCAATTTGGGACTATTCTTCACAAATTCGATGCTCCTTTCTGTCCCCCAAACCATAAAAACGGTCGCCATGGCATCAGCAAATGCCGCATTTTCTGCAACTACTGTGGCGCTCAACAAGTTATGCTGAACAGGATAACCAGTTTTTGGGTCAATGGTGTGGCTAAATTTTTTACCATCTTTTTCATAAAACTTGCGGTAACTTCCTGAGGTCGCCACAGCAGAGTTCTCGACAGCAATAATCGCTGACAATGTTCTGTTTTGCTGACTTTCAGCGTTTGATTCATCGGCCAAATCAATACCAATACGCCAAGCTTGACCATCTTTGTTAGTTCCTTTAACGCGCAATTCACCACCAATTTCCACGTAGTAATTTTGAATGCCTTGTTCATCCAAAAATTCGCAAATCACATCAACAGAAAGGCCTTGAGCTATAGCGTTAAAATCCAATTTTAAGGATGATCTTAACTTGCGAATCGCGAATTTTTGAAGCCCGTATTTGTCGTTTTCTAATAAATCCAATTCGTAATCAACACCAGCATCAAATCCAACAAGTTGCAATACAGAATCTACTTGATCTTGTGCCATAGAAATTGCGGGGTCTTTCATAAAACCCCAAGCAGCAACCAATGGAAAAACGGATGGATTAAAGGCGCCATCTGATAGATTGTAAACGTCAACAGATGCTTGAAAACAACGCGTAAAGTATTGGTTGATATCGCGGTAAATATGTCTGCCTGTGTCAGCATTTAAAATCATATTCACAATGGACGAATCACGCCAAGACGATAGGCATTTGTCGAAATTTCCGAAGAGGGAATCAATGTCGGTTTGTAAATTCAGCAGCTTTTCATCGTCGGCAATGATGGTATAGGTGGTGCCTTGTGTATTGCCTTGAATTGTAAATGGCTGATAAACCCAAGTGTTTTCTTCAGCTGAATTCCTACATGAGCTAAAAAGCAAAGTCGTGGCGAATAATATAATTGCGATTAAGAGGTTTGAGGATTTCAATTGAGACAGGTTAATTGACCTTGTATTTCGGAAGTTTGGCATTCTGTGTTTCTTTTGTCCATTGATATTCTGTGATGGAAACTCCATTTTTTGTGTAGGTAACACCATAACGATTGCTGTAGCGAACATAGACATTTCCAACGCCATTGATGACAACAATACGGCGCGTTTTCACTTCAACTACTAGACCGTCTTCATCTGTTGTAACGTAGTTTTCTTCCGTTACGCCCTCTGGAAACTGCTCGCCCAATTTGTTCGCCGAAGCCTCATTATGATTGATTTCTCTGCGTTCTAATTGATCCAAAAAAGCACGGTTAGCATTGATTTGTTGTTTGGCCTTATCAAGTTTATCTTGGTATGTGTCTGATGCACTGCGCTCAATATTCACGGCTTCCTCGGCAATCTGATTTTGCTTGGTGTGGTCTTCGCTATATTTGGTTTCTTTGTCGGCCATTAACTGATTGATATCCTGTGTGTTGCTGTAAGCCATTGTTTGTTTGTCCTCGACTATTTTATCATTGGCTTGTTGGATTTTGCGCTCCAATTCTTTTAATTCAGCGTAGGCATTTTTGATATCGTTTACCCACAACTCGTAATCATCAGAATCATAAAGCATCAGTGCCTTCAATTCTTGGTCGTGGATATGCATCTTGAGATAATTCAAACGGACCATAGCCATTTGAACATCTAAGTGACTGCTTTGAAGGTTGACCACAGTATTTTGAAATTGTGTCTGATTTTCAATAGATTGGTTGTTTTGTTCGATAATTAAACTTTCCACAGTTTTGATGAGTTCGAGCAATTCTTGGCGCTGTTGATCGTGCTCTGTTCTGTCGTTTTCGGCTTTTTCTCGCGTGCTTTCATAAATCCTGACTACCTCACCATGGGTGAGAAATGCGGATTCATAATTTTTCTCAATCTCCTCGTTAATGAATGCAGCGTAATTGTTCAATGATTCCATTACTTTATCTAAGTATGCCTGTTGTGTGAGCAATTGATCCGTAGAAACATTATTCAAATCCATCATAAGTGTGGTTATAAAGGCCACGTTTAAATCGACCAATAATCGAGAAAAATCCTCGTCATTCAAATTGAGTGCATAAAGTCCTTGAATGAAGGCATCGTTGGCCAGAAGCAATTCGATGTGCTGGGTATTGCGATTGTCACTGTTTTGTGTGATATTGAGGATGTATTGTTTCATTTCCTCATCGTTCATGTTGGGAATGAAATAGTTTCCTTGAACTCCATCGATGTATTGTTCGGTTATCATCCTCACGGCAAATTGAACATCGATGATGTCTTTATAGGCAAGTAAATTCTCAAGCAACTGAGCATCACTCATGTCTGTAACCACCGCACGAACCATGTTTTCTGTTCGCATTTGTTCTTCTTTGCGTTCTTGATTGAAAGCTTCTTTTTCTCGCTCCATGTCTTTGGTTGTGCTGTATGTGCCCCGAACATCTAGGCCTTCTTGAGCATATTGTTCATCGAGTTTGTTTTCGATGTCAACCATTTGTCCTCTCAACTTTTTAAGTCTGTTGTATTCGCGTTGGCGCTCGGCTTGAGCCATGAGAGCTTCTCCCTCTAAAATAGAGTGATAGCTTGGATTTCCGAAGTCGGCCAACTCACTATTTTCTGTTGAAGGTGTTTTAATTCGCTCAATAAGTTCAAGCTGCTCGCTGGCTCTCTTGTTTCCAGCATTTAAAGCCAACACTTCTTTGTATAAGCCCTCCGCCAAATCATAATCACGTTCCAAGAAAGCTTTATCCGCAGCTGCTAACTTCGTTCTCCACGCTTTCTCTTCTTCGCTTTTGGCCATAATTTCAATGCGTTCTTCAGTGAGCTTAATTTTTGCGTTTAGCGTTTCATCACCTGGCTTTAATGCCAAAGCGTCGCGGTAATTTTGTAAGGCTTCGTCATATTTAGCACCATTAAAAGCTTTGTCGCCAGCTTCGGTCAATCGCTTTAGTTCAGCCAATCTATTGCGTTCGGCCAATTCATCAGCTTCACGAGTAGCCAAAATATTATTGATTTGTTCAATTTTCAAATTGGGTTCAGCTTCCTCTGGCATCAATCGAGCTGCTTCTGTGAATGATGCTAATGCCTCCTTGAGTTTGTCTTCTTTGAGCTGGGCATATCCTTCTTCCATTAGTTTGTTGAAGCGATTTTTTCGAAGTTGAACATCAGCCTCTTCACGTTTGTTTCGCTCAATTTCTTCGTTGATTTCCTTTATTTTCTCTTTGGGCAAAGGGTCATTTGGGCGCTCTTTTGAAGCATCACCATACAACTTCAATGCTTGCGTGTAATCTTTTAAATCACGGGCATTTTGAGCATTTTCCAAAATTTTCTGATAAGCTAAATCTCGTTCTATTTGCTCGTTTTCTTTGATTTTGTTATTTACTTCCTCGATTTTCTGCTTGGTGATTGGAGAATTGGGAATAAGGGCTTCTGACTCTTTGTATTTTTTGATAGCTTCATCGAATTTACCCGCGTTGAATAAGTTATCTCCTGCTGCAATAATTTCGTTGAACTTAGTTTGCTGCGCGTTGTTTTTGTCGCGATCGGCGATTTTCTTGGTCAATTCAATGATTTTTTGCTTCGGCAATTCAGCTGCTTTATCGATATCACCAGCTTCTTGGTATTTGGTTAAAGCTGCATTTAGTTCATCCGATTTTTCAAAATTTTGAGCAGCAGCAATGGCATCGTCATAGGCTTTTTTCTGGCGACTAATGCCTTCTAGTTTATCCAACTCATCTCTGATTTCTGCACGGCGCTTTAAAACTTTGTCTTTATCCGCTTCTTCATCGGCGTAGTTCATGGCGTTTTCAAACATATTGTCCGCCTCTGCTAATTTTTTGTCCTTGAATAGTTTATCAGCATCATTAAACATTTTGTCGAAGCTGGCTTTTCGTTGCTTGGCGTTTTGCATCTTCGACTGTTCTGTTTGAGCTAGCGAAATTTGTTGGTCAGGATAGGTTTGATTGACGTCAATTTTTTTGGCTTCTGTGTACAGTTTCACGGCTTGCTCCCATTCTTTATTGTTAAAAGCTAAGTCAGCTTTTTGAATGGCAGCATCATATTGCGCTTTTTTCTGTGCCAAATTAGCTTGGTCGGCAATGGCTGCTTCAATTGTTGTGATTCTGTTTTGGATGCCAGCATCTTTGATAAGTTCGTTGGCTTTTTTCAAGTCTGCGAGTGCCCCGGCTAAATCATTGTTGGCTTCTTTAGTATTAGCGGAAGAAACAAGTTGGTCAAATTGCTGCTTTTTCGCCATATCAGCTTCCATTTCCTTCATTTTATTTTCAACGAAGGTGATTCTATCCTGGGGAAGTTTTTCGGAAGGTTTCAATTTTTTGGCTTCTTCAAAAAATGCTTTGGCTTCCGAGTAGCCGCCATTTTTTATAGCGTTTTCACCTTGCTCCATGGCATTTTTATACGCGGTTTCCGCAGCCTGTGCTTTGGCTAATTCTTCTTGTTTTTTCTCAATCTCGTTTAGTTTGCCGAGCACAAAAGCATCTCCTTCAATAATTCCGTTGGCTGCGGTGAATTTTTCCTTCGCCTCGTCTAACTTGTTTGATGTGAGTGCTTTTTCACCGTCTTTTTTCAGCTGTTCAAACTGTTTTTTCTTTTCTTCAGCACTTGATAGTTCTGCTATTGCATTTTGGGCTTCGCTTATTCTAGTGGTCGGATGCGCTTCTTCCGGTTTGAGTTTTTTCGCGATTTCATACTCTTTTATAGCCTCAGCATATTTCTTTCCATCAAACAGCGCATCGGCTTTTTTTACAGCGGCAGCATAATCATTGTCGAGTTTTTCTTGCTCTGCTTTAGACTTAGCTAAATCTGCCTTTTCTTTCTTTTTTTGTTCACAAAATGCGATGCCTTCGACGGGTTCGTTGCGGTCTTTCATAAGCAACTGGGCTTCCTTATACTTGGAAATAGCCTCGTCGTATTTTTCGGCATTTTGTAGTTCTAGAGCAACAGCCATTACGCCTTCATATTTTGCCAAATTAGCAGCATTTTTTTCTTGCTCTGCAATTTTTTTCTCGATGATTAGAATTTGTGATTGAGGTTCTTTTTCTAATGGTTTTATGGCTTTTGCTTCTTCATATTTGACTTTTGCTTCTTTCCATTGTTCTGCATCAAACAAGGCCTTTCCTTCTGCAAGCGCTTTTTGATAGTCGGCATTTTTCTTTTCTTCTGCTTCCTGTTCAGCAATTGCTTTGTTCACTTTTTCCAAGAGTTCACTGGCTTCTTTGTGACCAGGTTTCATGGTTAAAGCTTCTTCATATTTTGCCTTGGCCCCTTTAAAATCTTTTTTGAGTTCTAGTTTTTTACCGTCGTCAATGATTTTATATAGTGATGCATTTGCCTCTTTTTCATCATGTTCCGCTTTTCTTTTTGCACTTAATGCATCATCCGATTTCATTAATTTATCTTGAGCTTCACTATCATCTAGTTTGTTTTTTTCAGCAAAATCGACAGCATCCAAGAATAACTTACTGGCCTTTTCAAAATCTCCTGCACCAAAAGCCTGGTCTCCCGCTTTTATTTTTTCTTGTAATTTCTTTTGGTTCTCCTTGGCTATGGCGTCTTTGTTTTGCTCAGCATTGGCTTTTTTAGCTTTGGCCTCATCTAGAGCTTTTTCACTCGCAGCTTCTTGTTTGGCGTCTTTCACCATCTGTCCAGATCTTTTGTCGAATGAAAATGTTGTGATTGGTGTATTGCTCAAGGCAGACAAATCTGCACCGGGAACCTCAGTGACCATAATCAAATCCATCATCGCAAAATCTTCACTACCTGATAGGTCTTGTTCTCGCACATTGGTCAAATCCACAATGAAATAGCGTTTGGCAAATCCTGGTTTTATTATTTCAATGGTGTGTTTTTTTCCGTATTCTAAGTTCAATTTGTATCTACCACTTGTGTTTGTTGTAACAGACTGTGGTGCACCTCCTTTGGCTGTAACCACAACACCACTTTCTCTTGTGCCGTTTTCGTTGTCAATACCTCCACTGAATTGGAAAGTCTGAGCGAAAGTATTGTTGCTTGTGAAGAATCCTAATATCAGGAGCAACAAGAAGCCATTCCACAATTTTGAATTGTTACTTTTCCTTGTTTTCGTCGCGTTTGCTTCGATTGAGATTTCGGGTTGACTAAACGTTATATTTCTCTTCATTTTGGGTTGAGGCGCTAAAGTGACAAAATTAATGAAAATACCAATAGCTTTGCAGCATGCTGTTGTATGATAAATTGAGTTATTGGGAAAAGGTTACGCATCTAGAAAACATTGATTATCTGGTGCTTGGTTCGGGTATTGTTGGTTTGACCACGGCCATTGAGTTGAAGAAGCGCGAAAAACATGCCAAAGTTGTTGTTTTGGAACGCGGATATTTGCCTGCTGGAGCGAGTACAAAAAATGCTGGATTTGCCTGTTTTGGTAGTCCTAGTGAATTGCTTGCCGATATTGACTTGATGGGCGAGGAAAAAACTGCTGAATTACTGAAATTAAGATGGTTAGGTCTACAAAAGCTACTCACAAATCTTGGGGCTGAGCAAATTGAATTTTCACCTTGCGGCTCCTATGATTTGTTTAGAAAATCAGAGTTGGTGGACTATCAAAACATCCTTGAGAAATTACCGTATTTGAATGCTTTTATTGAATCGAATATTGGTTTGAAGGATACTTATTCTATTTCAGATGTGCCCGATAAGCAGGGCATGAAGGATTTGTGTGGCAGTTTTTTTAATCAACACGAGGGTTCAATTCACACCGGAAAAATGATGCAAAGGCTTTATCAATTGGCGGTTGAAACTGGCGTTCAGGTTTTGCATGATATGGAGGTGAAGCGTTTTTGGGAACATGGGAATGCGGTTCATGTTGAAATACAATGGGGAATTGTTTCAGCCACTCAACTATTGATTTGCACCAATGGCTTGTCTAAAAATCTTTTACCTGAGTTGGATTTGAATCCCGCTAGAGCTCAAGTAGTGGTTACATCGCCTATTCAAGACTTGAAATTGAACAGCACCTACCATTATGATTCAGGATATTATTATTTCCGCGTTGTGGATGGCAATCGCATTTTGATTGGTGGTGCTAGGAATCAAGATTTTGCAGGTGAAACTACAGAATTGCTTGAAACCACGGAAAACATCAAGCGACACATTATCAATTTATTACGCGATGTAATTATTCCCAATCAAGATTTTCGAATCGATTACGAATGGGCGGGCATCATGGGTGTTGGTTCGGAAAAAATGCCTTTGATTGGCAATCATTCACCGAGAATCCATTATGCTGTGCGCATGGGTGGAATGGGCGTGGCAATGGGCAGTGAAATTGGGGTGCGTTTGGTGGATAGGGTTTTGGACAATTAGATTGTATTAAGATTCGTAATTTTACAATTATCAAATCCCAAAACAGTCCTTCAAAACTTTTTTACTGCCCAACTTCATGGTGATAAAATCCTTATCAGCTTTGGGTGAGCGGGCAGGGGAGTATTCTCTGCCATAAAAAATGATTTGAAGATGCAGTTTGTTCCACAATTCTCTTGGGAAAATGGCTTTGGCGTCTTTTTCGGTTTGTTCTACATTTTTCCCACTGGTGATTCCCCAACGCGTGAGTAATCTGTGGATATGCGTGTCAACAGGAAATGCTGGCACACCAAATGCTTGCGCCATCACAACAGAAGCTGTTTTATGTCCAACAC
>DIUF01000100.1 GCA_002422285.1 Flavobacteriales bacterium UBA6165
CCTTTTTTGATAACCACCACCTCTTCAATGATTTTTGAATAGGCTTTAATATCATCGGATTTTTCAATCTCATCCCAAGGAAAAAATGTGGCATCAAAGGTCTTAGATTTAGTAGATTCTATCGTGATCTCTGGGTCGAAATCAGAATACAATTTATGCACAATAGACTCAATGCCATTGAATGCCGAAAGCACAATGACCATAGCGGCGGTGCTCACAGCCAAACCCAAAACAGCAATCCATGTGATGATTTGAATGATACTTTTCGATTGCTTGGCGAAAAAATAACGTCGGGCTACGAAAAGTGGGAAGTTCATATACGGTTGGCTTACTTCTTCAACAACTCATCAATCTTTTCGGCATAATCCAAAGAATCGTCGAGCTTAAAACTCAACTCGGGCATTTTGCGTAGGTTGCTGATGGCTTTGGTGAGCAAATGACGGATTGGCGCTTTGTGGGCGTTCAATTCCTTGATGACCAATTGGGGTTCTTTGTGGGCAAAAACACTCACATATACACGCACCAAAGATAAATCGCTCGTGATGTTCGCTTTCGTTACGCTTGCCATTGAACCCAAGGCAAATTCCCTGGCATTCTGTTGCAAAATAACCGATAATTCACGCTGAATTAAACTGTCAATTTTTTGTTGTCGCAATGTTCCCATGGTGCAAAGGTAAGGAATGTTTTGTGTGCTTTGTATTCCTTTTCTTAACTTCGCCCCCTCAAGTATTGCTTAGCACCCAACATGAAAACCATCAAGCGGCTTTTTTCCCACACTTTTATCTACAAATCGGATTCGGTTTTCACGATTGTTTACAACCTGCTCTTTGTTATTTTCAACTTGGCTTCTTTGGCTTTGTTTATTCCGTTTTTGGAACTGATTTTCAAGAAAGATGTGCCTCTTGAAGCACCCATTTTACCTGAATTTGCTGGTGGATTTTTCGGTGTTTTGGAATACATCACAGGCTATTATCAGTATTTCATGAATAATTTCTTGTTCGAATACGGTAAAGAAAAAACCTTGATTTTCATTTGTGTAAGTGTATTGAGCGCTTTCTTCCTGAAAAATTTATTCCGCTATTTGAGCGTTTGGCATCTTTCTCAACTCAGAATGGCTGTGGTGCGCGATGTTCGCAATTTGTTGTATGCCAAATCGTTGCGTTTGCCTATGCGTTATTACAGCGAGGAGAAAAAAGGGGATTTAATGGCGCGCATGAGTACGGATGTCAATGAAATTGAATTCGGTGTAACGAGTTCCCTGCAATTGGTTTTCCGCGACCCGATCGATGTTATTCTGACTCTTGCCGTGTTGCTTTATACCAGTGTGGAATTGACCTTGATTTCATTGGTTGTGATGCCGCTTTCGGCTTTCGTGATTTCGCGCATTGGCAAAAGTTTAAAACGCACAGCTCGCCAAGGTCAAGACCAAATGGGTCGTGTGTTTTCCATTATTGACGAAACCTTAGGCGGTATGAGGGTCATTAAAGCTTTCAACGGTTTGGCATTTTTCCAAAGTAAATTTGAGCGTGAGAACTTGAAACACCAATTACTCCTCACCAAAACTTTCCGCAAAAAAGATTTGTCTTCGCCGTTGAATGAATTTCTTGGTGCCTTTGTGATGATTGTAATTGTGTTCTTTGGCGGCAAATTGGTTTTGCAAGAAAATGGCGGAATTACCGGCGAACAATTCATCGGTTTCATCATTATTTTTTCTCAGTTGTTGCGTCCCATTCAAAGTATCGCCAACAACGTCGGAATGTTGCAAAAAACTAAAGTTAGCCTCGACAGAATTGAGGAAATCATGGAGCTTCATGAAGGCATTTTGGACCCAGAAAAACCTGTGGAAACTCGTCCGATGGAAGAAGGAATTCGATTGAATAAGGTATCGTTCAGCTACGGCGATGTGCCTGTTTTGAAAAACATTGATTTGCTCATCCCAAAAGGAAAAACTGTTGCCTTGGTTGGTGAATCGGGCAGCGGAAAATCGACTATTGCCGATTTGATTCCCCGGTTTTATGATGTTACCCAAGGTCAAATTAGCATTGACAATACGAATGTAAAAGATTTTTTGGTGAGTGATTTGCGCGGTCGGGTAGGTGTGGTTTCTCAGGAATCTATTTTATTCAACGACAGCATTCGGGGCAACATTGCTTTTGGACGTCCGGGAGCTTCATTCGAGGAAATTCAAGATGCCGCCCGAGCAGCCAATGCCCATGAGTTTATTTTACAACAAGAAAATGGTTACGACACCCAAATTGGAGATCGAGGCAACAAACTCAGCGGCGGACAAAAACAACGCATTTCAATTGCTCGTGCCATTTTGAAAAATCCCGAAATCCTCATCCTCGACGAAGCTACATCTGCTTTGGATACCGATTCTGAAAAACAAGTTCAAGAAGCCCTAGAGCGTTTGATGAAGAACCGAACATCTCTTGTAATTGCGCACCGTTTGAGCACCATCAAAAACGCAGATATGATTGTGGTTTTGAGCAAAGGCGAAATCGTAGAGCAAGGCACGCATGATGAATTGATTGCCAAGCAAGGGGAGTATTATCGCTTGACACAAGTGCAGGGGTAGGCTTTGGCGGCTGGCTTCTAGCTACTGGCTAGCGATACTTTGTCAAAGTTTTGCTAAGAATCTAAAGGATATCCGCAATTTTTAGTTTTTTGGAATTTTCGTGAAATACGATGCAGCACTTTTACAAAGTTGTGCGCGAAATAGGCTGCTGGACTCTAGCTGCTATCTGTTGGCGATTCCCAATTTTTTGTTAGTCGATTATTCAAAAATTCAATTTAATTTCAGCCCATGAAAAGAAGAGGTTTTTTAAAGCAAAGTTCTTTGCTCTCGATTGGTAGCTTGTTGATACCTTCCGTTTATATGTCGGCTTGCAGAAAAGGCAATTTGTTTAGTGACATAGATTATAAAGGCAAAGTTGTGATTGTAGGTGCTGGTGCTGCTGGACTTTATGCAGGATATATTTTAAAATCCAAGGGCATTGATTTTCAAATTTTGGAGGCTGGTGCAAATTTTGGAGGAAGACTCGCCAAATTAACTGGATTTGCCAATTTTCCGATAGATCTCGGCGCACAATGGTTGCACGGAAAAAACAATATTTTAGGTGATTTAATCAAAAAATCTGAAACCAAAATTACCCTAGATGAAAGTGATGCAAAATTTTGGTTCAACAATCAGCTTGTTACCGAATTGCCAAGAGATGTAAATATTTTCGAAGGCGATAATTTACCAGACATTTCATTTGAAGAATACGCTATTCAGCAAGGTCTTGGGAATGAATACAAATTTGTTGTTGAAAATTTGGCTGGTGATCAAGGTGCAGATGCTTCAACACTTTCTGTTTATTACAACAATTTGGAAGAGGAAAATTGGAGCTCTGGAGACGACGACTTTAAATTTCAGGAAACCTATTTTGATCTGATTGATAAAGAAATAGCAAGCCATGTAAGTGATAAAATTGTGTTCAACACAGTTGTAAATAAAATTGACTATTCCAATGATGAAATCAAGATACATGACATCAACGACATTGTTTTTCAAGCGGATAAACTCATCATAACTGTGCCTATTTCTATTTTGAAATCCAATGACATTTTGTTTCAACCTACATTGCCTACTGAAAAAACAAACGCTTTTTCTAAGATTGGTATGGGCGCGGGAATGAAGGTGTTTTTGAAGTTCTCAAACAAGTTTTTTGACCAAAATATTATAGGAGGCTCCATTTGTGCAGCCTATGCCGATGACAGTGTTGGTAAAGCCCAAAGCGACAAAGTTTTATTGGCTTTCGTAATGGGAGAACAAGCGGAATATTTGACTTCGTTGGGTTCAGATTCGGCAATTACTCAAGCGCTTTTGGGAGAATTGGATTTGATGTATAATGGACAAGCAACCGCATCATTTTTGGCTGCCCATGTAGAAAATTGGACTACAAATCCTTTTATTCGCGGGGCCTATTCATATAGCACCGTTGGTATGGGAAATGCACGTGCTATTGCTGCTCAGCCCATTGATAAAAAAATCTATTTTGCTGGTGAAGCAATGAATTTGAACGGACACCATCAGACAGTTCAAGGCGCTATAGAAACAGGCTACAGGGAAGTGATTCAACTTTTAAATGACGTCGTGAAATGAGAAAATTTGCGGCGTTTCTAATCATGTTTTTTACTGCCTTTTTAGTGCTATCTCAAGAAACTAAAATTGAAGGCGGATTGGTTTATATGTTTGCCCCACAATGGGACAAAGCCATTCAAACGTATAATTTTTCTCGACCATTTTTGGAAAACCAACAACCTCTTTTTGATATAGGCGGAGGTATATCTGCTACTCAAATTTTTGGTTCAAAAAACCGATTGAAACATGGTTTTAGTTTATCTGGATTTTCTTTAGAAAGTCGCGCAAAAAATGAAAGTTTTGAGAATGTATTGAGACTAGGAATTTTAAAACCAACTTATTTGATGCATTTTTTTAATTCGGATAAAACCAGTGGTCTCTATACTGAGTTTGGTCTTTCTTTGGTTATAAGCGTATTGTCGCGCAAGGTAAACGGAAGTCTTTTCGATTTTAATGAAGGGCGCTATCGAGCTTATGGGATTGGAGGAGAAATTTCCAATAAAGTGGGTTACCGTTTTGAGAAAAAGGGAAAACTTTCATTTTCTCCATTTGTTGCTTTGGCCTATACACCGTATCTATATTCCCCAAATACTGAGGGCCTAATTAACCAAACACAAGGCTTGGCAAGTAAGTCTTGGACACCTATTTTCAACGCTCAAATTGGTGTTTCTTTTGGGCTTTAGTTCGCTGCGCTTTGGCTATTAGTTGATTGATTGTCAGCCGCTAACAGCCAACGCTGTCCTCATCCTCAACCCCTTTTAAATTGTACCAATACTCCTTTTTCATAAACCACTTTGTAGCTGAAAACAACTTGTCCTGATTTTCCTGCGGGCAATTCGCGTGACCATAAAAGTGCTCCTGTTGATTCGCTCAACTCACCATCTTCATATTTCGCCTCGAGAATTTTGATTCTTTGGGTTAAACTCAATGGTATTTGGTCTAAAATTTCCAATATCACATCAAAGTTCATGTTGTTTTTGTAGGTGATTTCGTAGGCGTGAAGTTCGGTTTCTCCTTGTTGTTTGTTCTTGTTTTCTGGTTTATCAGACATACGTGTTCGGCGAACAATGATGCGCTCGTCGGTACCCAAAGCAATTGGCAATTCATCCTGGGTGTATTTACTATTGATTACAGTTTTTCCCACAAAGTTGTCGCCCAAAAACAAAAATGCTTCTCCGCCCATGAGGTTCAATTCGTTCCAATTTTTCACTTTGGCCAATAAATGAACTTCGCTGCTTATGGATGGCACAGCGTGGTAAACATACTCTGCACTTACTTCTTTGCTGTCTAAAAAGATGTGTTGCGGATTCATTTTGCTTGGAATCGTGTGATTTTTATGAAGTTCATAAATCACACTCAAGGGCGAGTCGGTTACAGCGTTCCATGTGGCGGGCTCGGCCAAGTGTTTGTCAAGTTGATCAGGTCGGTAAAGATTTTCGGAAACGGTCATTGGCGCGGATTGATACAAATTGAAAGCACCTACACCTAAAGCGGTGACTTGAACAGATCCCGAAGCAGTGAACGTATATCCATCATGGTGTGGCGTTTGTATCAGTTGAGATGCGTAAAGCGGATTTAGAACTGGTCGTTGTGTATTGTAATTCGGTTTGTATGATGAAACGGAGAGCTTGATGTTGTTCCATTCCTGACCCGTGTTCTGATAAATCCTACCCTTATACGTGATTTCCACTAGTTTTTCATCTGTTTTGGCGCGAATGTCATAATTGGGTACCCATCCTGCATTATCAACCAAATAGCTTATGGTCAAATCAATAGTTTGTTCAGCGGAGTTTTCCAACTCAAGCACCACATCATAGCCTAAAACCTTATTGCTTGTCGGTTTGCCTTGGTTGATTTGTTCTTGTAATTGCTTGTTTCTGTTTTGCAATTCTTTGTGCTGCTCATTGAGCAAGGTAAGGGCGTTTTCTGTTGCCAACAGTTTCTTGTCATAATGGTCGGTCAGCTTATCTAATTGCGCAACGTTTTTTGTCTTGGTTTTTTTGAGCTTCTTGCTGATTTTTTTGTCGTGCTTTTTCACTTTTTTCGCCTTTTCATTGTTGAGCATTTGAATTTGCACTTGAATCAACTGAATTTTTCTGCTGTTTTTCTTGATTTCTTCCTGCATACGCAATTCTTCGGCGCTGGCATTGAAAGGCTTCAGGGTTTGAAGCTCGGGCGTAACCGACATTAGGCTCACTGTTTTGGGCAAATTGATGCTGATGGTATTCGGATTCATGTCGCGCGGTAAATTCTCCAAGCGCACATAATTTTTCCCTTTTGGTAGAGTAATTGGAGTGCTGGCTGTCACTTTTGCGCCTTTTAAATAAACTGTGGCTTGAGTGACTGTTACGTCTTTCGTGATTTCTTTGGCATGCATACTTAGCGCCAAAGCGAAAATGCTGATGATTGATGTGATTGTTTTCATTGTTTTAGTTTTTAGCCATTAGCTCTTGGCTTTTGGCGGATAAATATTTTTGGATTTTAGTTTTCTGAGCTTTGGTTGTTGTCTTTTAGCAGTTTTCACTATCATGATGAATAACGCCTATCGCCTGTCTGTCGAAGCAGGTAGAAGTGCACGAGGCACGAGGGTGTATCGAGAGAGGCGACTTGTTTTTGTTGGCTTCTGGCTTACCAACCGCCAACTGCCCTATCAATTCCTCTTAAACATTATTTTCAAACCTTTCAAGTGCGTGATTTTGTAGCTGAAGGTTATTTTTCCTGATTTTCCTGCTGGCAATTCTCTTTTCCAAAGAAGTGCTCCCGTTTTTTCGTTGTATTCAGCATCACCGTACTGACCATCGCTGATAACAATTTTTGGTGTCAAACTCACGGGCAATTGGTCCAAAATTTCCAACTTGATATCAAAACCCATGTTGTTTTTGTAGGTGATTTCGTAGGTATGAACACCAATTTCCTCCTCACCTCTTTTCTTGGTTTCCGATTTATCTGCCAAACGCGTTCTTCTCACAACGATGCGCTCATCTGTGCCCAAGGCGATCGGGAATTCGTCGTTGGCGTAGTTGCTGTTGATGATAGATTTTCCAACGAAATTGTCGCCCAAGAACAAAAATGCTTCGCCGCCCATCAAATTCAATTCGTTCCAATTTTTTACTTTGGCCAACAAATGCACTTCGCAATTGATGGATGGCACTACGTGGTAAACATAGTCGGCAGGCACTTCTTTTGTGTCCAACATCACGTGCTGTGGAATGGCTTGACTAGGAATGCTGTGTTTGCGGTGCAATTCATAGATCACACTCAGTGGCGAATCTGTTACGGCATTCCACGTGGCGGGTTCGGCCAAGATATCATCGAGTGCTTCTTCATAGTTTTCTGCGTCTGCTGTCACTCTTCCGACATGTTGATACGAGTTCATCTGTACATTGGCATGGGCGGCTGGTGCTGCTTGATATACTGTTGGCACAAATTCCATCACGTACATCGGGTGCAAAATGGGTCTTTGTGTATTCAAATTCGGGCGATATGATGAAACCGATAACTTGATGTTGTTCCATTCTTGACCCGTATTTTGGTAAATTTTTCCTTTATAATTGATTTCAACTGCTTTCTTTTCAGATTTTGCTCGAATATCGTAGGATGGAACCCAGCCCGCGTTTTCAACCAAATAGCTAATCGTGATTTCGATGGCTTGGTCTGTTTTGGTATCAAGTTCCAATACGACGTCATAGCCTAATACTTTATTGGCCGGACGTCTTTTCACTATTTTGTCGTTGATGTCTTTGTTTTTGTCCAACAAATCCTGACGTTTTTCATTCAAGATGAATATAGCATTTTCAATTTCAAGCACTTTCTTGCCATAAAAAGCCGTTAGTTTTTCCAATTGCTCCACGTTGGTCATTTTTTCATGCGTCACAATTTGTTTGTTGTTGTCGATGATCGCTTTTTCAGCATTCAAGGTTTTGATTTGCAAGTTGAGCAACTCAATCTGTCGTTGATTCTTCTTGATTTCGTCCAACAAACGCAACTCTTCGGCATCGGTCTCCCAAGCTTTGAATTTTTGCATTTCGGGCACTATAGACATCATATCCACTGTGCCAGGCAATTGGACACTGATGGTGTTTGGATTCAAATCGCGGGGTAAATTCTCCAAACGCACAAAATTTTTCCCACGCACCAAGTTGATTTGTGTGCTGGCAGTCACCTTGGCCCCTTTTAGGTAAACCGTGGCTTG
>DIUF01000059.1 GCA_002422285.1 Flavobacteriales bacterium UBA6165
AACGACGATTGGATGCGAGAACGTGGCTTTTTGGAAGAAGAAACCAAAGTTGCCGCTGATTTAGTCGCTCGTCATGAAGATTTGCCATTGGTGACTTTATACTCCGAGGAATTGGTTTCACACGCCGTTGCTAAAATGCGCAAACACAGCATTTCTCAAATTCCCGTGGTGAAAGAAGGTGAATTTGTGGGATGCATTGATGATGTTCATGTTTTCCAATTGCTCATAGATAATCCAGATTTGTTGAATGCGCCCATTTCTTCTGTAATGCGACCTTGTTTACCAATCGTGGAATACGACACACCAATTGAACACATCTCCAGATTAATCAACAAGGAAACGCCAGCTGTTATTGTGAAAACGCCAAACGGTCATCATATCATAACGCGTCATGACTTGATTGCCGCAATGGCATAAGCGGGATTATTGTTGCTTTCAGCAAATGATCTTAATCCATATTGCTCCTCAACTTTCTTAGTTGAAGGGCTGAATCGTGGAGTTCATCAAATTCAAAAATAAATACAGGGTCTTCCTTAAATAGAGTCATGTGAACAATGTCTTCAATTCGAAACACCAGATTGCCAAAAGTTTCTTCATCTTCATATACAGCTAATAGGTCATCTTCTTTTCTTGTGTAACGAACATCAGATAAAACAAAAAGACCAGCAGCTTTTGGATTGCGATCAATTTCATCATAAATCGATTGATTCATTTTGCCATAAAAATAGTAAATTGTTGTGTCCTTTTTATTAGAAGTCTCAAGTTCAACATATACCCAAATTTGATCTAAAGAAGCATTCGATTTGGTTATAAACGAACTGCACGAAGACAAACAAACTCCTACAAAGCAAAAGCATAAAAACCTCAATTCCAATCCCATAAAACCACTTTTATTTGATTTTCCAAAAGTAATACAAACTTCTAGAGTTTAAATTCACGCCATGTATTAAATAGCCTTCAAGTTTGAAAATCTAACATAAATTCAAGATTTATTGTTAATTCCACCGTTTTTCTATATTTGCGCAAACCAACTAAACCCTTAGACTCAAAATAGAGTCTAAAATGACCATGCAAAAAAGAACAGCCACTTGGATAACAATTCTAGGACTTGCCTTATTGGCACTGTACTTCTTTGGCTATAACCCGAATGTCATTTTCAGTACTACCACAAAAATCATTGTTTACCCGGCCGAGGAATGGGAATTAGTTCGAACTATAGATGGTAATTTACTTTCTGTACATAAGAATCATGTCAAAAATTATGTAAACAACTATTCTGTCACTGAATTTCAGAGAGGTGATGCTGTTCGATTTGTTTTGAATCATAAAATTTTCGAACAAGAATTCATCAAGGTAGGAGACACAATTGGATACGTGTATTCAAATGAAGAGCAGCGACGCTTAATTCAACTGCGTGGACAATTAAATGTATTACAAGCAGAATTGGAATTTCATACAACAGGTCAAAAACCAGAAGACGTGAAATTTGCCGAGAAAAAGTTATCTCTAGCAAAACAAGAACTTGAAACACAGCGTAAACTGATGGAGCGTACCAATGCTTTAATTCAGGACAACGTGATTTCGAAAGAGCAATACGATTTAGATTTGAACGAATTGAAAGTAAAAGAACTTAGCGTGGAGTTAGCACAAGCCAATTTGGAGTCGGTCGATACCGGAGAAAAGCCAGAGATGGAAAAGTTAATTCGTTCCAAAATTGAGGCACTCTCAAATGAAATTGACCAGATTCAAAACAGATTGGACTTACTAACAGTGATTTCACCCATAAACGGTCGCATAGCTGTTGACCATGGTTCAATGTTGGTTTCATCGATGTTATTGAGCACACAAACAATCATTAAAATCATCAGCAGCGAAAACCCCATTGGAATTATGCCAATTAGGCTCAACCACAGTGCGGCTATCGAAAAAAACGCAATCATTAAATTCAAAAAGTCGAAAACTGAAGGACGAGTAAAAAGCATCAACAACACTGCGCAACCAGTAATTTCAGCCCCTTACATTTTCTATGTCGTTGAATTGACCAATAACGAAACTTACACCTTCGGCGAAATACAAGATGTAGTGGCCTATGGCTCAAAAATCCCTTTTACACAATACTTAAGTTACCACATGAATAATTGATATGAAACTCCGCTTCGAAAAAAAATATCTCGTTCCAAACATACAGCTTGACGCGCTGCGTGAACGATTTATGCCTTTTCTTCGTGCAGACATATACGCCGGAATAGAACAATTCGGTTATCCTGAATACACCGTGCGGAGCATATATTTTGATTCTCATGACAAAAAAGCATTGGATGAAAAAATCGCTGGGGTGGAAGAAAGAAAAAAACTCAGAATCCGAGGCTACAACACTTGCGATAACAACAGCAAAGTTTTTCTCGAAATAAAAAGAAAAATAGGAAACCGGATTTACAAAAACCGCTCCTTAATTCCTTATGCCAAGACACAGGAGACCCTTCTTTTTGGGCCAGATGAATCCCTTATGGAAAGCCTGAAACTAAAAAATCAGCAGGATGACGCCATGCGTTTTTTGTATCAATTGAAAAAACACAATATGTCTCCATTGAATCTCATTGTTTATGAGCGCGAGGCTTATCATGGAAAATTCAACAGCGATCTACGCGTTACCTTCGACAAAAATGTAAGGTCAGCAATTTATCCAAGAATTGACGATTTGTTTGACGAGAGCGCTCTAACTTATATTTGGGATAATCATTTTATTTTGGAAGTGAAATATTTCGATCCGCCGATGCCCGGCTTTATAAAAACAATTATTGAAGATTTCAAATTGCAATCACAAGCCTTATCGAAATTCACTGAAGGGTATTTTTGCCATCAGACATTCGCAAATAAAGCAATATAAAGCATGGATTTACAAGCGCAAAACATATTTTTATTCGAAATAAGCCCAGTTGACGCCATTATCAACTTGAGTTTTGCTCTTTTGTGTGGTTTAATCGTTGCTTTTGCCTACCGCGCTACTTATCGAGGAGTAAACTATTCGGCCAATAATGTCATTGCCATGATCATGTTGGCTATGATTACAGCTCTGGTAATCATTGTTATTGGAAGTAATTTGGCGCGGGCATTTGGTTTGGTTGGCGCCATGTCGATAGTTCGATTTAGAACCGCTGTAAAAGACACGCAAGATATCATGTTCATCTTTTTTGCCTTGGCAGCCGGATTGGCATGTGGCACAGGTTTATATCTCGTTGCTTTAGCAGGCACCATTTTTATTGCCATTGTATCTTGGGTTTCAGTGCAAATCCAAACTGAAAACCCGAGAAAACGCGAGTATTTGCTGCAAGTTTACGTTCGTACAATTGAACAAGATTTAGAAATACTACAAAAAGCGATTGATGACAACGTCCGTACGGCTAAGCTCATCAATGTCAAATCCATTGGTGAGGATAAAAAAGACTTGAATGAACTTACGTTTTACATAACATTCAAGCGACGTAAGCGCGAAACAGTTATTATTGACGAACTCAAAAAACTTGCCTTTGTGGAACGCGTGAATCTATATTTCGATGAAGATTAATTCGCAACATACTGATTTTTATTTATTACGAAAACTTAGTTTTATTCTGAGTTGCCTACTCTTGTCTATAAACGCCCCTTGGGCACAAAAAAAGACGCTTACCCTAGAACAATGTTATGAAATTGCCATCGACAATTCTCCGCTCTTAAAAACAAAACTTTTAGATATTATCGGTGCCGACGTAGCCATCAATCAAGCAAAAATGCAATTCTTTCCAATCCTCAATGCAGGGGCAAATCATGGCTACAATTGGGGACAAAGCATAGACCCATTCACCAATACTTTTGCGAGCGGTAGGGTGAGAACCAACAACTTTTCTGTTGTGTTGACTTGGGATGTTTTTACAGGACTTATGAATCGTTATCATCTGAACATGGTAACCGTAAGCAAACAATCTTCCGAAGAAGTCTACCTGCTGGAAAAGAGAAACTTCAAAAATCAAATTGCCTCAGTTTATGCCAAATTACAAACAGATGTGCTTATCAAAAACCTGTATGAAGAGCAGTTTGCGATGACCAAAATACTATTTGAAAATTTTTCGCTTAAAGAAAAAACAGGGCGCATATCTCCTTTTGAATTGATGCGCGTGCAGGCATTGTTACAGCAAGATAGCGCACTTGTTCTAGCCGCCGACAACAACATACGATACACAAAATTTGTTTTGACGCAGATGTTGAACTCCAGTGATTCAAGTGGAATTGATTACGACTTTTTGGTATTGAATGAAAAACAATTGGTCGATGGACTCCGGGTTTTTAATGATTGGCAAGTAGACACAATGCAGGAAATACGTGTGGCTCAACTCAATAAAGAAATTGCTGAAATCGAGTATAAAATTTATAAATCCCAATTGCTGCCTCGATTAACGATAAACTCTGCTTTGGGTAGTGGATATTCAGGCAACAACACAGAATTGGTCGGTACCTCATTTGTCGCAAAACCTATGGATGTGCAGATTCGCGAGAATTTATATCAAACTGCGGTGGTCACACTATCTGTGCCCATATTCAATGCCTATCGCGTAAGAAATCAACTCAGGATGTCAGAAATACGCATTCAACAAGCTCAATTGAACATTGAACAAACCCAAATTGAAATCACAAATTTTGTTGAACGACTCCTGCTAGAATATGAAAATGAGGTAATTAATCTTAAGGCAAAAAAACTCCTTTACGAAACCTATCAAGAGCTTTTTGACGCCAGCGAAAAAATGTATTCAAACGGATTGACAAACTACTTAGACTATGCCGAAGCTAAGTTTAGTTTAACCCAAGCACGACTCGACTATTTGATTTCTTTGAGTAAGTCTTACGGAATTCTGTTATTTTTGGAGAATTTAATCCTCTAAAATTTAGGCTATGCAAATTATATTCAATCAAATTTTTTTGCTGACCATAGCTATGACCTTCGCGCAGTGCAATAAACCTGGAAAGGAAAAAGCACTATGGGAATCTAATTACACGCTGAATGACGTCAGCGTAAGCACAAAATTCTCCTTATTCAACCAAAACACTATTAATCAAAATTACAAGGAACTCTCAGGGTTGGTTTGCGGCCATAAAAACGAAACCTTTATTTATATGGTTGAAGACAAAGGGAATCCCAATAAAATTTATGTTTTTAATCAAACCGGTGTGCTGCAAACCAAGCTTATACTTGAAGGACTTGAAAACATTGATTGGGAAGATCTCGCAATCGGACCAGGACCTGTGGAGGGTGAATCATATATATACGTTGCCGATATAGGAGATAATGACGCCAACCGAAACAGTGTTCGCATCATTCGTTTTGTTGAGCCCGACTTGTCTACAATTGCCTCAAACTCAATAACCATAAACAACTACGACATCATCACCTTCCAATACCCAAAAGGGGCGCGTGATGCTGAAACACTCATGATAAATCCATTTACCAAGGATTTGATTATCATGACTAAAGTGGAATTGGTGACGCGAGTTTATCAGCTTAAATATCCATACACCGCCAACATAAACAAAGCAGAATTCGTCGGTTTACTTCCTACCTCAAAACTCGTTGCAGGTGACATCTCCAAAGATGGTCAGCGCATCACAGTTAAGAATAAAGGCAACATTTACTATTGGGAAACCCAAAGCAACGACATTTATAAAACACTATTCCATTCCCCCCCAAAAATAATTACTTATGTGCCTGAACCACAAGGAGAATCGATTGGTTTCTCCTTAGATGGCAAGTCTTATTTTACAATCACAGAAACCAAAGGTATTGACGGAGCAGAACCTATTTTATATCATTACATGGAAAATTAAGCCGTGAAAATGGAAATTTATGATCAACTCAAGCGCCGAATTGCTGTTGATACTCAAAAAATGAGAATCATCTCTCTTGTTCCTAGTCAAACAGAATTACTTCATGCACTTGGGCTCAACGAAGAAGTAGTCGGCATTACAAAGTTCTGCGTGCATCCTGAATCGTGGTTCCGAAACAAAACACGAATCGGCGGAACAAAAACAGTGGATATTTCAAAGATTAGAACACTAAATCCAAACTTGATTATTGCCAACAAAGAGGAAAATACCAAATCTGACATAGAAGCTCTAGAACAAATATGCCCTGTTTGGATTTCCGATGTGCGCAACATGGCTAGCGCCTTTGACATGATTGAAAAAATTGGCGAGCTTGTTGGAAAACCAGAAACGGCTCAGCAATTAACAGCAGAAATACAATCGGGTTTTAAGGGAACTGAGGGTCTTTTTTCGGGCAAAAAAGTATTGTATGTTATTTGGAACGAGCCTTTGATGGTTGCTGCAAAAGATACTTTTATCGATGCTATGCTCAATCATCTTGGAATTCAAAATGCCGCTGCTGAAATGGAACGTTATCCAGAACTCACCATCGCCGAATCACAAAAACTTCAACCCGATTACATCTTTCTTTCATCTGAACCCTTTCCTTTTAAAGAAAAACACTTGAACTATTTCAAAAGCAACTTTCCCGATTGCCAAATTGCCTTAGTTGACGGCGAACTCTTCTCTTGGTACGGAAGTAGACTCAAACAATGCCCACCTTATTTTCTTAAGTTAAAGAAACAAATCGAAGGCTAAATCTTCGGCATCCCATCCTCTTATTTTTCCTATTTTTGCCGCCTAAAACTTTTTGTATGCCAATTAACTTTGTTGAAGAACTGACTTGGAGAGGAATGATTCACGACATGATGCCTGGAGTGGAAGAACATTTGAATGGGCAAATGCGAGCGGCTTATGTTGGCATTGACCCCACAGCAGATTCTTTACACATCGGACATTTGGTGAGCGTAATGATGCTCTGTCATTTTCAGCGCGCTGGACATAAACCAGTTGCCTTAGTAGGGGGCGCAACAGGCATGATTGGCGATCCATCAGGGAAATCAGCAGAGCGTAATTTATTGGATGAAGCTACCTTAAATCACAATGTGACCAGCATCAAAAATCAACTGAGCAAGTTTTTGAATTTCGATGCTCAACAAGGAAATGCAGCGGTATTGGTAAACAACTACGATTGGATGCAACCCATGAGCTTCTTAGATTTCATCCGCGATGTTGGTAAACACATCACGGTTAACTACATGATGGCAAAAGATTCTGTTAAAAAACGAATTACTGGTGAAGCAGGTGACGGCATGTCGTATACCGAATTCTCTTACCAATTGGTTCAGGGTTACGACTTTTTGCACTTGTATCGCAACGAAAAATGCTCAATACAAATGGGTGGCTCAGACCAATGGGGAAATATCACAACGGGTACTGAATTAATCAGACGCATTGATAGTGGCAAAGCCTTCGCCATCACCTGTCCACTGATCACTAAAGCCGATGGCACAAAATTCGGAAAAACTGAAGGGGGCAATGTTTGGCTCGATCCTGAAAAAACTTCGCCTTACAAATTCTACCAATACTGGCTCAACACATCAGATGAGGATGCAGCGAAATATATCAAAATTTTTACTTTTCTCAACAAAGAAGAAGTTAGTAGCCTAATTGTTGCGCACCAAGAAGCCCCTCACCTTCGTGAATTACAACGACGCTTGGCTTCTGAATTAACCAAAATGGTACACTCAGAGGATGACTTAAACCACGCTATTGTTGCTTCCAATATTCTCTTTGGGAAATCCACAACTGAAGATTTGCAGCAATTAAACGAGAAACAGTTTAACGACATTTTTGACGGCGTTCAGACCACAATCTTGAACAAAGATGCGCTTGCCGAATTAACATTGATTGATGCCCTAGTCGCAAAAGGAGGTTTTTTAAGTTCAAATAAAGAGGCCAGTAGAGAAATTGCTGCCAACGCAATTTCGGTCAACAAAACCAAAGTGGATGCCACTTTCAAATTCAACGAGTCTGATTTGATTGGCGGAAAGTACATACTTCTTGGAAAAGGCAAAAAAACCAATTTCATTTTGAAATTTGAATAGATCTAGCTCTTTGCTAACCCAAAAACATCAGATTCCAGAATCTTCTGAAACTTGGTGTCCCAGATTTCTATTTTTCCGTAATTGTGCACTCTGATATAATCTTTTTGGAACACAATTGCGTCGTATTGTATTGGAACCACTTGTCTTCCTTGCCCATCAAAAACACCCAATTGAGAATGAGAAAGTGACAAAACCAAATCGCTACTCAAAATACTAATTTCATTCAAACAAGGTGTTATTTCTGGGGCTCCTACTGTGTTGATTATTCCCCAACCACTTTCAAAACGAACCGCTGCAAAGCCACCTCGATAAGGCTTAGCGCTTAGGAAAGTCATATTGAAGGGATTGTGTAATTCTGTATTGAGATAGGCAAATGAATTATCGTGCAAACGAACACAAATCAATTCATCATGAAAACCACCATAAACTTCGGCTAACGATACAGATTTTCCATTTTCTCGATTGAACAAATAAACACTACCAGATGATCGAAATTGTAAGACATCTTGATTCAGTACCTTCGGTTTTTTTATCTTTTCTTTTCCAAGGTCTATTCGATTCCAATTTAAATCGTAAAGCGTATGATAACCAGTCTTTGAGCTAAACGATATTACATCTTCTCCAAGATAATTGAACTCCTCGTATCTACCAAAAAGATGTGGCATTTCCTGACCTTGTACATCTAAGATTTTTCCATTGCGCAGATAAATTTTATCGTTAACAAAAGCCAAAACAACATCAAGATATTTCATTTTGCCCAAGATTTTGAAAGCGGCGTCAGTCACATACATTTTACCTTTCAACACGTGCAATATTTTCCCAGAAATCGGATCCACAAACACTTTTTCAAGTCCAATTGCAATCGCCTTTCCATACAAATCGTAGACATCAACACCATTGCGAGATTGACCCAAAACAAAATCCCCGTTTATCTCAATAGTGTGATACTTCACATCAGAAATTTGTGTTCCGTTCATATCACAAATTGCCAACAAACCTTTGTCTTGAAAAACAAAAAGGTCATCATTCAAAATATTTCTAGGGCGCAACTCAGTTTCACAGAGCATTTCACCGTGATGATTGTAAATAATGAACTGTTTTTTAACGCGCTCAACAAAATAGCCATGCTGAAAAAGCTTCACACTGGCCATGCTATCTTGAAGCAGACCCAATTCCTCATGCACCACATGCATTTTATTAGCTGTTGCTAAAAGCGTCACCAAATCCCGATTTTTTTGAACATTTACATTGTGAATTCTCAAATTGTGTAGCAGGCCATGAGAGAATTGAAATAAACTTGCGCCTTGTGGTTTTTGTTCAACCAAAAACAAAGTGTCCCCATTATAATAAACCCTCTTGATAGACCTGTAAATAGGTTCTATTACAAACTTAGATGTATCCACAACGCCAAATCCAGTTTGGGTCAAAACGATAGCATGTTTGCCAACAAAAGGATATGCGTATTCAAAATCCTCGTCAAAAACTGGTTGACCCTCGGTATTTAAAAAATTCCATTTGGCTTTGTCAAACAAGAGATGTGAAACAAATTTCTTGTCAATCAATCGTCCTTCATAAGGCTCTAGGGCATTCAAATTGCTACTAATCATGGGTTCACAATTTTCATCTGCTAGTTTATCGTCGACGAAAGTGAAAACACCACTTCTACAAACACGAAGAAAAGCATCATCGCCACGATCGATATAAGGGTATAAAGTAAATTTGCAGTCTCTTGTCAAAATACCATGGCGAAAATCGGGGGCTGAAAATCGCGCAAAATTCCTGCTTTGAAAATCATTCGTGTCTATATCCAATATCACCAATTTCGGCACAACCTTTCCGTTTAGATTGTTGATGCCACCAAAAGAATGTCTATAAAACTTGTTGTCGCTTTCAGGCAAGGGAAACAAGGTAATAGGCGCCTCATGAAGATATTTCACATTGGCAACACTAGGATTTAGGATTACAGAATCGCGCTCATCCTTAATACCCCAAAGCAAGCGATGAATTGTACTTCCCTTATCGTTTTTTACTTCTCTAGACACATGAAACCAGCCAATTTGAAATAAGCGTGGATCAAAATCAATTTTGGCATCAATATAATCGGCTTTATCCACCGAAACCACGTTGTTGACGATAAACTCATCGACAATTTTATGATTCTCATCGAATACAAAAATGCGAAGTTGATTGCCTAGCCATGCTTTTATCTTGTTGTCCTTAATTAAAATTTGATCATAAACAGGAGCCAATATTTCCTTGTTTGTTTTTCTCGAGACCAATCCACGGCCGCTAAATTTCTGTGTGTAATAAAAATTGTATCTCGGCTCAATTTTGGTGAAGTTACAATCTAACACTTTCGTAAAATCTTGATTAAACAAACCCATGAAATCACCTTTGCGCACCAAAGTGTATTGTTTGAACAACGAAATATTGTCATATTCTGCACGAATCAATACTTTGCCTTCACCATTGAGTAAACCCATTTTGTTGTTCACTCGAAAAAGTATGTGATTGTTTCCAATCGGTCGCAACATTTCGCCTTGAGCAGTCATGGCAATGCGTTTTGTTTTCAAATCGAGCAGGTGGACTTTCGTTGCCTCAACAATTTCGACATACCCGTTCAACACTGCAACGCGTCGAGCCTTATCTAGAGACACTTTATTTCCATCGAGCAGCAACAACTTCAACCTAGGCGTAAACCAAATCAACACATTTCCTGTCACCTGTCGCACATCACTGCAGTAATCTTCGGAAATTTCGAAAGGATTGCTACTTCTATTGCTCGTGGTATCCATCAATTTTCCATTAGGAGCGTACAAATAATTCGTTTCTCTAACTTGAAAACATAGAAAATCGTTGATGACTTGATGGTTCAGGGCATTCATGCTTATTTTTGAACCAGAAGGCTTATTAATCGCAATCATTTGAGAGCCAGAAACTCCGATTATCCATTGCTCGTAGTTGTGCATTAATCGAAAAGCTTTTTTGCTCAAATTGTCATTCACAACCTGAATCAAAATAGAATCCCCAACCATGAAAAAACCATAGTCCAAGGCATCAATTTTAGCACCTACCCGAAACAAAACTTCACCTTTGTGATTCAAAATGCCCATCTCTCGAAATCCAGAGAATGTTGCGAGTTTTCGAGAGTCGAATAAACCGACATACAAAACGGTTTCTTTGACCTGATTTTTTTCACCTTGACTGTGCACGACCCAGCCTATTTTACTTGGCAACGCAACAGTTTGAGCTGCTATTCCATAGGTAAACAACACAATCAGCAAGCACCAAACAACGCGATTCATATGGTCTTCAAATGCTTGATAACATCATCTAAATCAGAGGCACTATTTAATGAGAAACCCGAATCGGTCAATGGGAAATAATCCGTGCTTTTCATATTTTGTCGAGCAAAAGAGGAAAAACTTGAGGGCAAAACGAAAAATATTGCTCCAGTCTCATCAATAGCTATAATGGTATTCTTCTGGGTAGCATCAAAAAAACATGAGGCACCTGGTTGAAAACGCACTTGATAGTTATCAGTCAAGCATACCAAAGCATATGTCATTTTGTTTGGGCTAATCATTGGATCATCGCAATTAAAATTAGCATAGAAAGGCTGCTTGTCTTTCATCCTTGCACATACATCCCAATTGTAAACGCCAAAAGAGCTGATTTGTGTGGTTCGAATCATTCTTTGTTTTTCGACATCTGCCAAATTGGTCTCCGTTTCTCGGATTTTAGAATCCAACGCCGCCCGATTGGCCTTTGTTTCCGCAGCAGCATCTTCGATGAAATATGGCTTTACCGGATATGAAAAAGTATCTTTTTTAAACATAAAACGCAAGTCAAACAATGTCTCATCGGTGCGCTGTAATTCACAAACGGAAAGCTCATTCCTCAACTTAAATTGATCCCTTGAGGCCAATGGTCTGTTTGTTTGCCAACCCAAGATTTCGCGATTGGCAAATTCATCAAAGTCGTTTAAATTTCTAGGTTGTGCATCAAAAATGTATCCGTCTCTTTGTATGGCGGGAACCACCGGTGCCGCCGGACTTCCAGAAATTATATTGGGTTGTTCTGGCGCTTGAGGCACAGTTGTGGTATTGGTTATAAAACTCCAAGTGCCATTTTCATCTTGACTGTAGAAATTGAAATTCTCTTGTTCGCTTTGGCTCGCCAATTCTATGCGCAAACTCTTATCGTTTGCAATATACACTGGGCTTCCATTTTGTGAGCCATCTATGCTGAACATACCGCCAGAAATAAATGGCAGGGCTACTCCAGCAGAATCATACATCATATTAATACCAGAAAATATTTGGTCTGATAGACTGTGATATTCATTCCATTCAATATCAACATCGCCAACAACAGGCTTACCATGAGCATCAACGAAGGCAGCTACTGGAATGTGAATTTGAGAACCTGTTTTGGTGACTAAAACAGCACCTGTTGCCACATTGACTGTAAACTTTTGTGGTTTAATTTCAACATCATCAATGAGCTTTGACCATTCGACATCAGCATTCCTGTCAACATGAACTTCCGACGACATGGTTTCACTGAGATTTGAATTACAGGCAGCTAGTAACAACAAGCCAAGCCCGCTTAGAGCATGTAAAGGATTCATAAGCATGGTTTTAGAGGGTTTACATACATAATGTCAAAAAATTAAAAAGGTAACATGCTCATGAGAAAATAAAAAAATCCGTGAGCTTTTGACCCACGGATTCCAAATTACCAGAATGCAAAGTCTATTTTTTCACAAACGGACGCTGCACAGCTCCGTTCGTTGTTTCAATAAACATGATATACATACCCGCTTGCAGATTTTGAATTTCCAAATCTGTGCTATTGGTCACCATTACGACTCTACCGTTCAAATCTAGAATAGTCACCTGCTTCACCTCCTCAATAGATACAATTCTAATAAACG
The DNA here is from genome assembly GCA_002422285.1 of Flavobacteriales bacterium UBA6165. GTDB lineage: Bacteria > Bacteroidota > Bacteroidia > Flavobacteriales_D > Crocinitomicaceae > UBA6165. The sequence continues at coordinate 12,937 of DIUF01000059.1, forward strand.
CTTCAGCAGGATTGGGATACAATACAACTAATGGCGCAATAGATTCGTTGACACCCAAATAGGTTTGAGCTTGAAGAGTTATGTTATCTAAGCGATTATTTCCTGTTGCCGTTGCAGTATTGCCGTTGAATGATAAGCGCACTCTGAAATTTGGATTGTTATTCACCGCTGGTATATTGGTAAAATCAATACTATACACAACGTATGCTGTTGTAACTTCAATTACATTATTACTTAGTCCGTCTGTGATAAAATTTTCTCCGTCGATAGAATAGGAGAATACATTTTCCAACATCCCTTGATTGGAGCGCTGAACGGTATAGGTGAATGTAATGCCACTCGCCAAATTGGTTGGCACAAAGAAATCCAAAGTTCTGTCGGTAGATGGATTTCTAACGCGCACAGCTTTGCCAGAGCCCTCACCCATTTGAGCGTTTAGCAAAGAGCCCGTGTCGAAGGCATCCATATCGCGTTGACCTTCTATTGGATTAGTGTAATCGAATTTTCCTGTAATACCAGATATCAAGGAATAATCAGCATTTATGGACGTAACATCCTCAGGAGTTTCTAAAGTGTTAAAATGCCAATAATACACCAAAGCACCCGCAGGAGCTACAGTATTTCCTAATAATGTAAGCTCAAATGGCGTAACATTCGGAGTAGTTATAGTGATTGTACCAGAGTACTCACCTACGCTCGAGGCATTGAGATGCACATAAATCTGAGTTGGGTCAACATAATCACCAAAAGGCTCAAGAACGATACTTTGAGAAAAAGGACCACTAATGGAAGTAGACATGAAGAAGTTCCCAGTGCACTGAATAGTTATATTCCCAATCAAATTTTCACCACCTACGGTTAAGACTTGAGCAGCAGATGGAAATCCAAGATTTTGTAAAAAGGGATCGAACCCTACCGGTGAAACCCCTAATACTGGCGGAATTGGCTGCTCAACTGAACCAGAAACTGGAACCTCTATTGGGTCAGCACCAACCGTTGATATAGAAATAAAATCAACAATAGTGCCTATCACCGTATGATTCAAACGCACATAAACTGGAGTGGGAGCAAGACTACCTCCCATTTGTACTAATTCAACAGATGATGAATAACCGCTACCACTCGTAGTTGTAATTTCAAATCCTAATGGAGCCGAAATAATGATATTATCTGTAAGATACTGCCCTGAAACCAAAAGTTCTTGTTCGTTAGATGGCGTACCTAAAAATTGAAAGAAATTCGATAATGCACTCGGACTAGCAGTTATCTCTGGCGGAGGCAGTAAGCTGGTGATTCCATTAACAACAACATTTACAATTCCTGTTTCCAGAGAGCCTACTTCAACATTTCCGTTATAAACCCCTTCAAAAGCGGCATTCAAACGAATGTAAATTGTGGTGTTTGCAAGTATCTCATTTACTGGCGATAAAAATAAACCACCTACGAAATCTAAACCAGATGTTAATGAAACCTCATATCCTAAAGGTGGATTGATAGAAATGTCTTCAGTTAAGTTTACCCCTGAAACAACAAATGACTGTTGTAAAGAAGGATTTCCAAGAACTTGATTAAAAGAGTTTAAAACCTGAGGATTCACGGTGATACTTGGCAAAGTAGATGTAAATGTTCCTGAAATCCCAGAACCAGTAGCATAATCAACGCCGCCTTTGAAACGAACATTTCCAGAACCAGTGGTGTTAGTTCGCCAGCAATACCATCGAAACTCGATTGTTGAATTGACAGGAACTGAAACTGGTGTGGCGAATTCTAAAACGGTTCTAGAGTTGCTTTCATTTATTACAAAATCTGATCCAACCTGCTCAAACGGAGACCCATTGATGCTAAAATATAAAGCACCATTGTCGGCACCAGCAGCAGAACGCTCATGACGAAGAGCAAACTCATTTAATGTAAAAAAAACAGAAGCATCGGACGAGAAAGACCATGTCACATAACGGTTGTTTGATATAGCATCAATTTTGGTTGTATTGGTGAATGAACTTGAGCGATAATGAGTGCTTGCAGCCGTGCAAGAAACAACATTCCGAGTGTAGCCCGAAAAACTAATACCTGAAGGCAGTTCAGCATAATCTCCAGCCAAAAAATTGATATTCGAGGCTGGACATGTAGTAGCGCCAATTTCAGGGGCATACGCTGAAAATACGGTCTGTGCATGTACATTTTTTCCGATAGCGAAAAAGGCAAAAACAATGGCGCATTTTGATAAGAATTGTTTCATGATAATTAATTTAGAACTTTTATTCAGGCTGCTAAATTAGTACTAGTTTTTCACACCACCAAAGACCAATGCCAAACTGAGAATTTACCTTGAACTACTTAAGTTTGATTTTATTATTTAGCTTCAGGGGAGCATCCGGATTTTCAATGCCGTTTTTGCGCATCAGAGACTTCAACTTGATGCCTTCTATTTGAGAAATTTGTCGCAATGTGGTGCTGTTGTTGCTAACTATATAGGTTTTCTTATCGCTAGATTTATTACGCTTGGGTTGCAAATAAACAAAATCGCCCCTAGAAACAACCTCTTGATTATCAGCAAAATCATTGTATTTATACAACTGACGCAGACTAACACCTGTAGCTTTTGAAATACGATATAATGTTTGACCATCTTCAACAACAACACATTGAACACGATTTACTGTTGAAGTTCGAACACTGGCGATTTCAATGGCCTCAGGAGCAGAAGTTTGTGGCTTTTGTGGACGCACATTGGCAGCATATGTTGTGCCTTGGTCAAAACGATAAAGTTCATTATCTTCAATGGTTTTAATCAATTTTTCGGCATATTGAGGATGAGTCGCATAACCCGCTTTTTTCAACCCATGTGCCCAGGCTTTGTAATCTGAAATTTCAAGCGTAAAAAGTTCGGCATAGCGTTTACCACTTGTTAAGAAAACTGCATGATCGCGGTATGATTCCAACGCGTGACTGTAGCTTCGAAAACATTCGTTTTTGGCATCATCATCTTTAAAAAACTTATCGCCAGTCCACGTGTTATGGCACTTTATACCAAAATGATTGTTGGCCTTTTGCGCCAAATCACTGTTGCCAAATCCACTCTCCAAAATGCCTTGAGCCAAAATAATGCTCGCTGGAATTTTATACTCCTGCATGTTGTTTTGTGCCACATCTTTCCATTGGTCAATGTACTGCGTGCGGGTTATCTGATTGGCCCAAACGGAACCAAATCCCAATAAAATCAAAGTGATTGATAAATTCTTCATGATACAATTTCTAAAACTTCCGTGATGCTATACGTATAGTTATCAACAAGGGTTACAAAACTGTTAATAAACTTTGATTTAGCTGTGGAAAAGTTTTTCTTTTCGTCAATTTTATTATATTTGCTATGGCTAAAACAATTCTTATGCTTAGAATTCAAACTTTATTGCTCTTTTGCATTTTTTCCTGCGCTGCTTTTTCTCAAACAGAAAACCAAGCGCGTCGCGCTCTTAAAGGCGTAATCAGCTTCGACCAATTAGATTCACTTAAATCTGAACATCCAACGTGGCGTATTTTTTCCGAAATTTTATCCGATATCGACACCACGAAATACCCCGCAATAAAAAATCCTGTTTTGGGCGATATTCGAAAAATGTCTCTAGAGCACTATGGTATAAAAAGCTATTTATTCAAAATTGTTGAAACGGAAATTGACAGACTTTGCAGGGCCCAATACATTTTTTTAGATGGAGAAGTTTACTCATTTGCTCAGCAAGACTCCTTAAGTCGTCAAATCGCATATCGCTACAACACAGGAATTGATTTTTTGGAACTTTATGAGGAATACAACAAGGGAATGGATGCTCCAGACATTGGATGGTTCAATTTAGAAATGGTTCACCCAGAATTCTTCGATGCGGTTTTTAATCAATACAAAGGCTCGGTTTTTTCTGTTCGCGTACCCGATGTAGATGGACTTTTTGTGATCCATAAAACCCACGAAAATATTGTGCGAAATCTCTACAAAACCATCTGGATTGGATACGAGGAGTAATTAGGCTGAGGCGAGCGCTACTTTCTCAAAGTTCGTCGATAAAGCCAATCAAACTGAGAAATATTTCTCTACATTGAAGATACAAACAAAATCAGCACCGCACTTTGACAAAGTTAAGCGTAGGGTTTCTAATCGAAGTGTTTAGCCAGTGGCTAGAGGCCAGCCGCTAGCCGCCTAAACTGCTCCATCCCCTCCCCAGCTTCCTCCCGAATATGCGTAAATCTCCCTCCAACTGGTATATCCTTCGGGTCGATGGCAAAACAACGACATGAATTCGAAACAGAATGAATCAAACCAGCTGCGGGATAAACGTTTAGCGAAGTGCCAATCACAAGGAATAAATCTGCTTCACTCACAATTTCAGCTGCGGCATCCAACAAAGGAACAGCCTCTCCAAACCACACCACATGAGGACGAAGTTGATAACCATCTGGACATAAATCACCAAGTTCAATGTTGTCGCCATCAATATCATAATAAGCCTTTTCTTGATTGGGTCCTGAGCTCTTCGACTTCGTAATTTCGCCATGCAAATGCAGCACTTTTGTAGAGCCCGCTCGCTCATGCAAATTGTCGATGTTCTGTGTCACAATATGTACATCAAAATACTGCTCCAAGTCAGCCAAAATGCGATGTGCCTCATTGGGTTCGGCGGCATTATTCACCTTTCGTCGCAAATTATAAAACTCCAAAACCAAGGCCTTATCTTTATGCCAAGCCTCTGGTGTAGCCACATCCTCAATGCGATAATTTTCCCACAATCCCCCTGAATCACGAAATGTGCCCAATCCACTTTCGGCACTAATGCCCGCTCCTGATAATACGACTAATTTTTGCATGGTGTTTTTAAAATTTTTAACTCTCTAAACGCTTAAACTAATTTAGGAACAAAGGAAAACCCAAATTTTCAAATCAAATTAAATCCTCTACCATAACCAATAAAATATTACTTTCGCGTCTTCATTTGTTCAATACAAACATATGGCAAAAATTAGAAAACAAGACGCGCTAGATTATCATTCACAAGGTCGCCCGGGTAAAATCGAGGTGATTCCATCTAAACCCTATTCATCTCAGCGCGATTTATCATTAGCTTATTCACCAGGTGTGGCCGAGCCTTGCTTGAAAATAGCAGAAACTCCAGAAGACGTTTATAAATACACCGCCAAAGGCAATTTGGTGGCCGTAATTTCCAACGGCACGGCTGTTTTGGGCCTGGGAGATTTGGGCCCAGAGGCTTCTAAACCTGTGATGGAAGGCAAAGGATTGCTCTTCAAAATCTTCGCAGATATCGATGTGTTTGATATTGAGGTAGATGCCCGCGACCCAGAGTTGTTTATCCAAACCGTGAAAGCCATTGCGCCAACTTTTGGAGGTATCAACTTGGAGGACATCAAGGCCCCAGAAGCCTTTGAAATTGAGCGTCGTTTGAAAGAGGAGTTGAATATTCCGATCATGCACGACGACCAACACGGTACAGCAATTATCACTTCTGCGGCTCTTTTGAATGCCTTGGAATTGGCTCGCAAACGTATCAACCGAGTTAAAGTTGTAGTAAGCGGTGCGGGTGCATCTGCCATTTCTTGCGCAAAATTATACATGGCACTTGGCGTTTTACGCGAAAACATTTTCATGTACGACAGTAAAGGTTTGATTTGGATGGGACGCGAAAATCTCGACGAACAAAAACAGCCCTTTGCCATTCATAAAAAGGATATCACCCTAGAAGCCGCTCTAAAAGGCGCAGACGTGTTTTTGGGTCTTTCCAAAGGCAACATCATCTCGAAAGAAATGATCAAGTCGATGGCGAAAAACCCAATTGTATTTGCTTTGGCGAATCCTGATCCGGAAATTCCTTACAAAGATGCCATTGCAGCACGTCCTGATGTGATTATGGCAACAGGGCGATCTGACCATCCTAATCAGGTGAATAATGTTTTGGGCTTCCCATTTATTTTCCGTGGGGCGCTGGATGTTCGCGCCACTTGTATCAACGAAGAAATGAAATTGGCAGCCGTAAAAGCTATCGCCAATTTGGCCAAAGAATCGGTTCCTGAAGAAGTAAACGAAGCTTATGGCGACAAAAATATTGTTTTCGGACGCGATCAATTCATCCCAAAACCGCTCGACCCAAGATTGATTTATCATGTGGCTCCAGCAGTTGCCAAAGCAGCCATGGACTCGGGTGTAGCCAAAAACCCCATCGAAAATTTTGATGCCTACATTGATGAATTAAAAGGACGTTTGGGCTTAGACAATAAATTCATGCGTGCGCTTTCAGAGCGCGCTCGTCGCAATCCAAAACGTGTTGTGTTTGCAGAAGCTGAGAGCTACAGAATTTTAAAAGCTGCACAAACAGTTTACGAGGAGGGCGTTTGTACGCCAATTCTGCTTGGCAATGTGACGCGCATCAAAGAATTGTTAGAGGAATATACCATTGAGTTCGATGACGATGTTATAATAATCGACCCAAAAGACCATGCTTTGAGCAGCAAAAGACATGAATATGGTGCGGTACTTTTTGAAAAACGCAAACGCAAAGGTTTAACACTGCATGAAGCAACCAAACTGATGCGCGACCGCAACTATTTTGGAGCAATGATGGTGGAAATGGGCGAAGCAGATTCTTTTGTTTCTGGCATATCGAGAAAATATCGCGATGTCTTGAAACCACTCATTGAAATCATTGGGGTGCAAAAAGATGTGGAGAAAATTGCAGGTATGATTATCATGCTTACCAAACGCGGACCTATGTTCTTAGCTGATACCACTGTGCATGTGAATCCATCAACAAACGATTTGGTAAACATCACCGATTTGGTGGCAAAAGCCGTTCGTCGATTAAAATTGACACCACGTATAGCTATGCTAGGTTACTCCAACTTTGGTTCATCTCCCGGTGAAGAGCCGAATAAGATGAAAGATGCGGTAGAAATACTTCACCAAACGCAACCCAATCTGATTGTGGATGGAGAGGTTCAGGCCAATTTTGCCCTAAACAATGAAATGCTTCTAGAAAAATTCGAGTTCTCAACTTTGGCCAATAAACAAGTAAACACCTTGATTTTTCCAAATCTTTCAGCAGGAAACATTGCTTACAAAATGATGCAAGAAATGACCGATGCAGAAGTAGTTGGCCCTATGTTGCTGGGCTTGAAAAAATCAGCGCACGTGTTGCAATTGGGTTGCTCAGTTAGAGAAATTGTAAACATGGTGAAAATCGCAGTGGTTGACGCACAAAGCAAACAATAGCAAGAAATGATTGCACAATTAACAGGAAAAATCATCGAGAAAAATCCAACCGATTTGGTTTTGGACGTAAATGGCGTGGGATATGAACTTAAAGTTTCATTGAATACGTCATCCGAAATTGATGAGAAAAAGCCTGTAACTATTTTCACACAGTTTATTGTTAGAGAAGATGCGCAATTGTTGTATGGCTTTCACAATAAAGAAGAACGAACTATGTTCAACCACTTGATTAGCGTTTCTGGAATTGGGCCGAATACTGCTATTTTAATGTTATCCGCTTTACGACCAGGAGAAATTGCTAGAGCTATTCAATCAGAAGATTTGGTTACTATCAAAGGAATCAAAGGAATTGGGGTAAAAACGGCCGAGCGCGTAATAGTTGATCTAAGAGATAAAGTGGGCAAATTGAGCTTCGCAGAAAATAATTTATCAGGACTAGGCAATACGACACGATTTGAGGCGTTATCTGCCTTAGTCTCTTTAGGCTTTGATAGAAAATCTGTAGAAAAAGCACTTGACAAAATCTATCATGACGGGGCAACCGTTGAAGGATTAATACGAGAAGGATTAAAAATATTGTAGTACCTTGCATTGATATACGTGAATACGGAGAGAAAACACTTTAAGCGCTACCTCGTTGGCATCGGACTTCTGGTGCTGTTATTTTCGCAAAACAGTTTTGCGAATGGTATCAAAACATATATCGACACCCCAGAGGTTGAACTTCCTTTTCCCATTGAGGAGCATCTTGATCCAACAGGGAATGAACCACAATCTTTTGACTTGGGCAACCCATCCAACGTTACCACAACTATTGAATACGACCCTGTTACAGGAACCTATATTTTCACAGAAACCATTGGTGAAAACATCCAATACCGACCACCAAGCATGATGACCCTTGAGGAATACCTCAACTACATGCAGCAAAAGGAAATGGAGGAGTATTGGAAGGAGAGGATTGCACAACAAAATGCGGAAAATCAAGCCGCAGGTTTACCTCCCATTCGGGTTGACTCTGATGCCTTTAGAAATATTTTCGGAAGTGATGAAATCAGCATTCGTCCGCAAGGTTCGGTTGAATTATCGTTTGGTGTAAGCCATTCACGCTACGACAACCCAATTTTACCAGAGAATCAAAGAAAAATTACCCGCTTCGATTTCAATCAAAACATCCAATTGAACTTAGTCGGACAAATTGGTACACGAGTAAAATTGGCAACTAATTACAACACCCGTGCAGCATTTGATTTTGAAAACATCTCCAATTTACGCCACTCTGGCGACGAAGATGACTTGCTTCAACTTATTGAATTGGGTAACGTTAGCTTTCCGCTCAACACCACACTCATTCAAGGGTCTCAAACACTTTTTGGAGCCAAAGCCAGACTGCAATTTGGTAAACTTACTGTAGACGCTATTGCCTCTCAATCACGTGGACAAAGACAAATCATCAATGTTGAGGGCGGCGCACAAGTCACACAATTCAATATTGGGGCAGATAACTATGAGCAAAATAAACACTACTTTTTAGGACATTATTTCCATGACAACTACGACCAATGGATGTCCACTTTACCTATTGTTGGTTCACCAATAAACATTACACGTATTGAAGTTTGGGTAACAAACCGCCAAAACATTACCGAAAACACCAGAAACATCGTCGCCTTTGCCGACTTAGGGGAAGCACTTCCACAGCATTTTGAAGGCGGTGTAAGTTCTTCAGATTTGTCGAATCCCCGACCAAGAAACGACGCCAACAACCTCTATGATTGGGCAGTAGGCAACCAAGATGTTAGAAGCTTCTTTAATGCAACATCTGCTTTATCAACGCAAACCGTTTCTCCAGGACCCTTCAATCAAGCTTTCGAATACGAGAAAGTAGAAAACGCACGAAAACTTACAGAACAAGAATATTCCTACAATGCCCTACTTGGATACATCTCTCTGAACATGCCTTTGAATACGGATGAAGTTTTAGGTGTTGCATTCGAATATACAGTTAACGGTAGAACTTATCAAGTAGGTGAATTTTCTTACGATGGTGTAAATGGCACTGATGCCTTGTATCTTAAAATGTTGCGTTCTACAATCTTAAGTCCACAAATGCAAATTTGGGACTTGATGATGAAAAACGTTTACTCCGTTGGTGGGTTCCAATTGTCTCAACAAAATTTCCGCATGGATGTTTGGTACAACAACCCCGAAACATCTTTACCTGTAAACTTCATGCCTTTCGCAGGGGTAGATGATATTTTATTGGTCGAGCTCCTCGAAATGGATAAGTTGAATATTGTCAATCAACCCTTTTCTGACGGTATCTTTGACTTTACTCCCATACAAATGCAAGGAAACCGAATGGTGAGCGGGGGTACCATAAACCCCATGAATGGTCGAGTCTATTTGTCCACAATAAACCCATTTGGAAGAACCCTACGGCAAAAATTAATTGATGTCGCTGGCATGTCCGAAACTCAAGCAGATCGCATTGCCTTCACCGAACTTTATGACTCTACGCAAATTCAAGCCCAACTTCTTCCTAGGAAAAATCGCTTTAGTTTGCGTGGAGAGTTTAAATCTTCTGTGAGTGGCGATATACCTTTGAACGCACTCAATGTGCCTCAAGGCGGGGTAACGGTTATTGCTGGCGGCGTCCCATTAACAGAGGGCATTGACTATCAGGTTGATTACAGTATGGGAAGAGTTCGTATTCTGAACTCCTCCATTTTGGAATCCAATGTTCCTATACAAATACAGGTGGAGAGTAATTCTATTTTTGGATTCCAGCAAAAAACCTATTTGGGTACACATTTCAATTATCGAGTCAATAAGGATTTTAACATTGGAGCCACTTGGATCAATGCCAAGGAAAAACCACTTACACCCAAAATCAATATAGGCGATGAACCCTATTCTAACCACATCCTAGGGTTGAACATCGACTTTAGAAAAGAAGTGCCCTTTATTACAAAAATGGTCGATGCCTTACCCAATATTTCAACTAGCGCCCCATCTTTTGTAACATTCAGGGGTGAAGGCGCCTATCTACTACCAGGTGTGCCAAGGGGCTTGCAGGGACAAGGTGGAACATCATATATTGACGACTTTGAGGCCAGCCAAAGCATCATCGATTTACGTTCGCAAACGGCTTGGAAAATCGCATCAATTCCACAAGGGCAACCAGACTTATTCCCAGAAGCAAGTTTGGTGAATGACTTAGCCTTAGGTTATAACCGTGCCTTGCTATCGTGGTATTCTATTGACCCGTTGTTTTATCAAAACAACAACCTAACCCCACCACACATACAAGCCAATCCAGCTATGTTGCAGGATTCTAGGATGAGAATCGTTTTGATGACAGAACTTTTCCCCAACTTAAATCTCCAACAATTTACCTTTAATAATGTACCTTCCCTAGACTTGGCTTTTTATCCACAAGAACGAGGTATGTATAATTACGACATCAATGAAGCCTTTATTGATGTAGATGGACGCTTTACAAATCCGAGACAAAGATGGGGTGGGGTCATGCGCGCCCTATCAACAACTAATTTTGAACAAGCCAATATAGAATTTATTCAATTCTGGCTTCTGGATCCTTTTAATGATGATGCAATTGCCGCCAATGGAGCAAGTAATGGCGGTGTATTATATATCAATTTAGGTAATGTTTCTGAGGATGTTTTAAGAGACTCACGGAAATCTTTTGAACACGGTCTGCCAGTTGACCCCAACGACTTGTCGGGTGTCGATATTACCTCTTGGGGTCGTGTACCCAAAGTACAAACTGTTGTTAATGCCTTTGACAACGATGATGTTGCTCGCTCCAATCAAGACGTTGGAATGGACGGTATAAATAATAATTTTGAACAAGCGCATTTCGCAGAATTCTTGACTTGGGTGAATAGCTCGAGTTTGTCGGATGAGGCCAAGCAAAGATTGCTCAATGACCCCTCATCTGATGACTTCACGTATTATCGCGACGACAACTATGATTTGCTCGAATACAATATACTGGAACGATATAAGAAATTTAATGGCTTAGAGGGCAACTCTCCGACCATGCAACAATCCGCCTCACAAAATGCACAAGGCTACCCTACCCAAGCAACCAATGCACCAGATATTGAGGACAACAACGAAGACAATAATCTGTCTGAATCTGAAAGTTATTTTCAATACAAGATTGAGCTTCGTCCTGAAACAATGGTTGTAGGCCAAAACAACATCACAAGCGTTACCGTAATTAATAAACCAGGCGGTGGCGAAGAACGTTGGTACCAGTTCAGAATTCCTGTTTTCCAACCAACCAAAGCCGTAAATGGCATCACAGATTTCCGTTCCATTCGCTTTATGCGTATGTATCTGCATGATTGGGATCAGGAGGTTGTGTTGCGTTTTGCCCGATTGGAATTGGTTCGGGGCGAATGGCGTAGGTACATGCTCGATTTATATGAACC
>DIUF01000076.1 GCA_002422285.1 Flavobacteriales bacterium UBA6165
TCAACGGAACGCAACACATTTTTGTAGTTCAACAAAGGCTCTCCCATGCCCATATAAACGATGTTTGACAAAGGAATGTGATACTGCTTTTCCGCCAACTTGTGCAAATACACCACTTGATCTACAATTTCTCCAGCGCTGAGGTTTTTCAAAAGCTTCAAGCGACCTGTTGCACAAAAGGTACAAGCCAAACTACAGCCCACCTGAGAAGAAATGCATGCGGTCATCCGAGATGTAGTTGGAATCAAAACACCTTCCATCACTTGTTTCACATCATGTGTGGTGAAGGCACATTTGATGGTTTTGTCGGAGCTGATTTGTTGGTCGTCTAAAGCGATTTTATCAATGAAAAACTGCTCTTCCAAGCGCTGACGAAACTCTTTACCCAAATTGGTCATTTCCTCAAAAGTGCTCGCATCTTTTTGCCAAAGCCATTCAAAAACTTGTTGCGCACGGAATTTTTTTTCGCCCATCTGGACAAAAGTTTCTTGGAGTTCACCAAGCGTAAGATTTCGGATGTTTTGTTTGGTTGTCAAGCGAATGGTATGTAGATGAATAAATCGCGTTTGCAAAAGTACGATGAACTGAGCGAATTACAATCGTTTTGATTGGATTGGTTTTTATTAGTCTTACAAGTAATTTTTTATTGAATGAATTGTGGTAAATTCATTCAATATTTTGAATCAATTTAGCTAAATTGGTTGAATAGACTGAAGTAATTTAGCTAAATTCATTGAATGAAATGAATAAAATTAGCTAAATTTGTTGAATGTGGTTAGAGTTGTACTATTTTTGTTGCAATAAAACTAATAGAAATGGTTCCAAATGTCCCGAGGTATTTGCATCAGCTTATAAGGAACAGACTTAAGCCGAATAAGGCTGTGCTTATTTACGGTGCGCGTAGAGTTGGAAAGACGGCGCTCATCAAATCGATTATTGCTGAATTGCCCTTAGATGAGGTGTTATTTGTTAACGGTGAAGACCAAATCGTTGCAGAACAATTTGCAATTCGGACCATCACGAACTATAAACTACTTATTGGCTCTAAAAAATATTTAATCATCGATGAAGCGCAAAACATTGAGCGAATTGGTTCGGTGCTCAAGTTAATTGTCGATGAAATTGAGGGCATTCACGTGCTTGTTTCCGGCTCATCGGTTTTTGATTTGAGCAATAAATTAGGCGAGCCATTGGTTGGTCGACAAACTATTTTTCAAATGCACCCCATTGCGCAGTGTGAGCTAAAGTCGATTGAGAACACGTTTGACTCACATGGCTTACTGGAGGATCGTTTGATTTATGGCTGTTACCCAGAATTGTTTCACATTTCGTCTCAAGATGAAAAAGCAGAGTATTTAGAATCTATCATCAACAGTTATCTTTTGAAGGATATTCTGGTCTATGACGGGATTAAAAAATCGAACAAGTTGATGGATTTATTGCGCCTCATCGCATTTCAAATCGGGCAAGAGGTGAGCATTGATGAATTGGCGACCAATTTAAAAGGCATTTCAAGGAATACAGTGGAATCCTATTTAGATTTGTTGGAAAAAGTTTTTGTGATATACAAAGTGAGCGGTTTTAGTAGAAATTTGAGAAAGGAAATTGTGAAAACTTCAAGGTATTATTTCTACGATAATGGCATTCGAAATGCATTAATTAGCAATTTCAATGCGCTCAGATTGCGAAATGATGTTGGTCAGTTGTGGGAAAACCACATGATGATTGAGCGCAGGAAATTCAACGAGAGCCAAAAGAAGCGCATTCAGCAATATTTTTGGCGAACATACGACCAACAGGAAATAGATTTAATCGAAGAGGAAGACGGTGAACTGAGGGCTTTCGAGTTCAAATGGAGTCCGAAAAAAAACACAAAAGCACCGGCAGGTTGGGCTAAAAATTATCCTAATACGAAGTTTAGAGTCATCAGCCCAAGCAATTTTCTTGAGTTTATTTCATAGGTTTATTTGATGAGGCACTTGAAGCTAAATTGCAATATGCAAGTAAGTAGTTTGTTTTCAAACCTAATCATTCAACTTCAATACCGCCAAGAACGCTTCTTGAGGCACTTCTACACGACCTACTTGACGCATACGTTTTTTACCTTCTTTCTGCTTTTCTAAGAGTTTGCGTTTACGGGTAATGTCACCACCATAACATTTTGCAGTCACGTCTTTTCTTAATGCTTTGATGGTTTCGCGGGCAATTACTTTGGCTCCAATGGCAGCTTGAATTGGAATTTCGAATTGCTGTCGCGGAATCAACTCCTTCAATTTGATACAAATGCGTTTTCCTAGGCTAAAGGCGTTGCTTCTATGCACCAAAGCCGACAAAGCATCCACTTGTTCAGCGTTCAACAACACATCCATTTTAATCAAATCTGATTGACGGTAGCCAATTTGGAAATAGTCGAAAGATGCATATCCTTTGGAAACTGTTTTCAAACGGTCGTAGAAATCAAATACGATTTCCGCCAAAGGCATTTCAAAAGTCAATTCAACGCGGTCTTGCGTCAAATAAACCTGGTTGCGCAATTCGCCACGTTTTTCGATACACAAGGTCATAATGGCACCCGTGTATTCAGATTTTGTAATGATTTGTGCTTTGATGTAGGGCTCTTCGATTTTTTCTAAAATACCTGGATCCGGCAAATCCGATGGGTTGTTCACCAACATCAATTTATCTGGATTTTTTCTCGTGTATGCGTAGTAGGAAACGTTTGGCACAGTTGTAATTACGGTCATATTGAATTCGCGCTCCAAGCGTTCTTGGATGATTTCCAAGTGCAACATGCCCAAGAATCCACAACGGAATCCAAAGCCCAATGCCATAGATGATTCGGGTTCAAACACCAATGAAGAGTCGTTCAACTGCAATTTTTCCATGGAATAACGCAATTCTTCGTAATCCTCAGTATCAACAGGATAAATACCAGCAAATACCATGGGTTTCACATCTTCAAAACCTTGAATGGACTCGCTGCAAGGATTGGCTACCGTTGTAATTGTATCCCCAACTTTAATTTCATTGGCTTTTTTAATGCCTGAAATGATGTAGCCAACGTCGCCAGCTGAAACCGTTTTTTTAGGAACCAAGTCCATTTTGAGAATACCAATTTCATCCGCGTTGTAAGCCAAACCTGTATTGAAAAATTTCACGCGTTCGCCTTTGTTCAAGGTACCATTCATGATGCGATAGTAAGCAATTACCCCACGGAATGAGTTAAAAACCGAATCAAAAATCATGGCTTGAAGTGGTGCGTTTGGGTCACCTTTGGGCGCTGGAATGCGTCTGATAACGGCCTCCAAAATTTTATCTACACCCAAACCTGTTTTTCCTGAGGCAGGAATGATATCTTCAAGTTTGCAGCCAATGAGTTCTACAATTTGGTCAGAAACTTCTTCGGGCATGGCGCCCGGCAAGTCCATTTTGTTTAGCACAGGAATGATCTCTAAATCGTGTTCCAAAGCCAAATATAAATTTGAAATTGTCTGTGCTTCAATGCCTTGCGCTGCATCAACAATCAACAATGCGCCTTCGCAAGCTGCAATAGAACGTGAAACTTCATAAGAAAAATCCACGTGACCGGGTGTGTCGATTAAGTTGAGCACATAATCTTCACCTTCAAATTTATAATTCATTTGAATCGCGTGACTCTTGATCGTAATCCCGCGTTCGCGTTCCAAATCCATATCATCTAGTGCTTGTGCTTGCATGTCGCGGTCGGAAATGGTGCCAGTGGTTTGTAACAATCTGTCGGCCAAAGTACTTTTACCATGGTCGATGTGTGCGATAATACAGAAATTTCTGATGTTCTTCATAGGGTGCAAAATTACGCTTTTATTGGATTGGTGAATCAGCAGAAATAATTTAACAGGAACCGATATGTTGTATCATTCAGATTGCAATTTGCCAACAGCCATAAGCCAGTTGCTAGCGGCCTACCTCACTACAAACCTCACCGTTTCTCTTGTCCTTTGTTCCAGCAGAATTTCTCGTCCTGCGGTCAACTCCTCAATTATTGCTGAGTTGTAGTGTCGAATGGTGATGAGTTCAACGTTTTCATTGTAGCGCACAGCATAAGAATTTTGAAATGCCTCTAACACTTTGGTTTCTTGAAATTGCTTCTCGTCAAATAAGGCGGAAAAATTCACCGCAGAGTTTTGCATGATGTTGATTTTCATGTCGAGTTGGTCGTATTTGTCGAATATTTCTGCGAGATTTTTTTCTGCGATAAAGGAGAAATTTTTTGTGGAGAGTGAAACCAAGACCTGATTTTGCTTGATGATGTAGCAAGGAATCTTGTTTATGGCGTCCTTCTTGATAACAGTGCCTGTTAATTTTGGGTTGAGGAAGGATTTTACATACAAGGGGATTTCTCTGTTTTGCAGCGGTTGAATCGTTTTCGGATGAATTACCGACGCTCCATAATACGACAATTCGATGGCGTCTTTGTAGGATATTTCATTCAGTTTTTCTGCGTTCGGGAAGCTTTTTGGGTCCGCGTTATACATGCCTTCAACGTCTTTCCATATGGTCAAACTTTCGGCGTTCAGGCAAAAGGCGAAAATGGCCCCGCTGTAGTCTGAGCCTTCTCTGCCCAATGTGGTTTGTAAGCCCTTCAAATTGCTACCAATAAAACCTTGGGTAATAATAATGTTGTGCATACGTAATACCACTGTACAAGCTTCTTGAATTTTTTTTTCAGTGAGCGACATATCAACAGTTGCAGCCCGAAATTTATCATCGGTAATAACCACTTTAGATGCGTCTAACCAAGCGCTTTTTACATTCGATTTTTCAAGATGTGCCTCTACAATTCGGGTAGATAGTAACTCTCCAAAAGCCACCATTTTGTCGTAAAAAGCATTGTGCTCATGGGATTTATATTGCACAAACATGCGATTGATTTCTGAGAAATATTTGCCAAGTTGTATGTTGAGCATGTCGTTTTTTTCAGGGAAAAGTTGCTCAACAATTTGCCCGTGATAATCCTCCAATTCTAAGAAATACTGGTCAAAAAGTGCTTTATTTTGTTTTGCAGATGCCTCAATTAGTGCTTCGAGTTTGTTGGTCGTTTTGCCCATCGCTGAAACAATTATCACCAATTTTTTAGAGGCAAAAGATTGAACGATATTGGTAACGTTTTTTACTGCATCAGCATCTTTAACAGACGCACCACCAAATTTGAAAACCTGCATATGTGAATTGTATTTCGCAACAAAGTTAAACGAATTGCACAAAAAAGGCTGCCCAAATTTGAGCAGCCTTCTAAAAAATCAAAATCTAAATATTACTGTTTCACCACTTGGATGATGTTTTTTCCAGTTTCAGAAACAATCGTTACAAAATAAACACCTGCTTGTAGGTCTGTCATTTTGATTTCCAAAGTTGAATTGGTTTCAAACATTCTTTCTTCAACAGAAATTACTGAACCTTTAGCATCTACCAAGTAAACTGTTGCGTTTAAGTTGTCTCCTGAATAGCTCAAGAATACAACATCAGCAGTTGGGTTGGGGTACAATTCGAAACCAGCGATTTCGTTTTCAGTCAAACCAACACAATTTATCAAGGTAACCTCTGCGTATGATGTGTCTGCTGGACAAACGCCATTTGATGTTACATAGTAGTAGTTGTAAACACCGTCTATCTCACCGTCAACCTGAATTAAAGCAGAATTCAATTCAAGACCAGCAGGACTGAACCACTGCCCACCAAGGTCAATTGTTCCAGTTAAGCCATCATAAAGATTAACAAAACCATTATTACAATTGGTAAGTGTTGCGCTATTTCCAGCAGAAGATGGAGGATAAATATGAATTGTTGCAACAGTTGTGTCAGATGTACAAGGTGTGTTCACAATGTAATAAACATCGAATATTCCTTCTGGTAGTAGTGAAATATTTAGCATTGATTCATTGAAAATCAAACCTTGGTTTCCAGGGAAAATCCAGAATCCTCTGTCCGAATTGAGTGTTACCACTTCATTCAAATCAACTGAACCATCCAAACGACAAACCGCTAGCTCACCATCAACACCTGGTGTTGGGATACAAGGGTAACAAGAAATCGGAGCCTCCCAACCACTTAGTTCGGTGAATCCATTAGATAAGAAGTTGAAAGTTAAACATTCACCAGCTCCTTGAGATTCGAACATCATACCTGTTAGTTGAGTTCCCCACCAAGCATTTGGTGCCAATAATGGCGCAAAACCAACTGGATTTCCACTAGGAATAATGTTATCGATATTGATTTCATCACCGTAATAGATATAGAATCCATCACTTTGAACTTGCGTATTGAAAGAGTCGAAGTTGATTTCTATGTAGTCGCCAGCGTCATCTGGACAAATCACATATACTTTATTTTGGTTAGGTAAGTAGTTGCCATTTGGCCCACCGTCATCAACAAAAGTTCCTCCGCAGCCAAATTGAGTTTGGAAGTTAACCAGAGTTGAAAAAATTGAGTAAGTAGAGTCTTGGTCGTCACAAACTGTGCGGATAGACAAAGAATAGAATGTGGAATTGTCTAAGCCTTCAAGTAAGAAAGGATTGGTGTCAACAGTCACTTCTGTTCCTGTACCAAGTGTAAATCCTTGTGGGCCATATTCAATTACCCAAAGATCATCTCCTGGAGTGCCTGGTGTCCAAGAAACCAAAGCACTATTCTGAGATATTTCAGTTACAGTTATTGCGTTTGGTCGAGGACATTCTCCAACAATTATGTTCACATTGTCTATCGCTCCCGGAGGTTGGGTACCTATAGAACCGTCATTTCTCCATTGGAAAACTAATCGAGCAGAATTACCCTCATATATGGCGGGTATTAAACCTTGCCATGTTTGCCAATTTCCCTGTCCTTGAAGGTTTCCAGTTAAGTTAATTCTCTGAGTTAATGGCGAACCAGTAAGATTTGGGGTAATTTGGTTAGCTAGAGAATTTCCACTTCCTGGAATAAAATCTATAGGAACCAACCACGCTTGAATGTAATCCCAATTGTTTTCTCCGATATTTCTCCAGTTAAAGGTCAATTGTATCTCGCCATCAGTTGCAGGGAAAGCAATATCACGATATGCCTGTGATAGAGATATAGAAGTAATATTGTAAGTGTTGTTAGCACCTGCGTCCTGTGAAACATATAATGATTGAGTTCCAGACTCACTAACAGCTGAACCTACGACCCATTGATTTATGTTGTTACCATTAAGTATAGACCATTCAACACCACCATTTTCGAAATCTTCTATCCATGGGAATATTGAAACTTGATTTTGGGGAGTAGAGGCTGAAATAGGACCCGTGAAAGACCCTAATGAGCCTGGGGCACATACAGATTGCACATAGAAATGATAGTTTGAGTTAGGACTCAATCCAGTTACTATACTTGGGTTGTTAGAAACTTCTACCAATGTTCCTGTCCCTGGTGTAAATCCAACAGGTCCGTATTCTATATTCCAAGCAGTTTCAGAACCAGAGTTCGTCCAAGATAATTCAATCTCAGTTGAGCTTATTACCGATGTAGAGACGTTTGCAACAGGATCTGGTTGAGTAATCACAAGCGTTAATGGACCACTTTGTTCACCTGTAGCATCCTGAATAACAACTGAATATGAACCAGGGCTTAGATTAGTTGGAATTCCACTGAATGGACCGAAATCCAAAGAGTAAGTGAACGGCTCAACACCACAATTCACCGAAGTTAAAGCAAAAGAACCTGTGGATGCACCATTACACGTATTGTTAATGGCTTCAATTTCTGCATCAACATTCACAATATTAAGTGTAACGGAAACGCGATTTGCACTTTCGCACGCCCCACTCAACGAGCCAGCCCAAAAGGTGTAAAGCCCAGGTTCGGCAGTTGGCATTATTGATGTCCCAACTGTTTCTAATGTTTCATCAGAGCCGAGTAAATCACCGCCTATCTCATCAGAATACCAAACCACATCGTAAGTGCCAATTGCATATTGGATATTTACTGTTAGATTCAAAGTAACAAAATCACCGAAATTATCATTATCAAATGAAACTATTGAAACCGATGTCAACGGAAGATAAGGTGTTAAGTTGAAACCAGTTTGGTTACATTGTTGAGTAGCAACAACATTGCCGTTCACAATAATTGAGTAGACGTACCAACTTGGACAAAAACCGCCAATTGTAGCATCCAAAGTTGCTCCAAGAATTGGTGCTCCACCAGTACAACTAAAGTTAGTAACAGTTGCAGTAACATTGCTGTTGTCCGTGCCGCTTGCACTTGCCGTTGTTGAACAAAGTCCTCCTGGTATAAGACCGGGAACAACTGAAATTGGAGCACTAAGAGTTCCAGAACAGTTGTTGAATACGGTAGGGTTTGCTGTAGGTGCTGGAGGAATATTGGTTTGAATTGTTACTGAAGTAGAATTCGTATTTGACCAACACTGAGTTACAGAATTATATGCAGCAACTAATACACTACTAGATTCTGAAACAAAAAGAGGAGTTGTAGCAGGAGAAGTCGTGGAACTTCCATTAATAACAGTTTGCCAAAAATACTCAACATCGGCAGGTGGATTTGGCATGGTCACCTCCGTACCTGGTAAACAAGCTGGGTTTTCAGCGGCAATAGGTGCAGGAGGTAATTCTTCTGTTGGAAAGTTATTTACAGTTACAGAAGAGGAACCAGTAGACCAAAGCATTGTTACTGTATTATATGCTCGTAAGTAATATGTGCCGTTAGCAAAAATTGAAAATGGACCGTCATAAGGTGTAGATTGAGATGTGCCTAAAGATGTTGTTTGCCAGTACCAAATAACGTCAGTATCAGGTGTGCCCGATACTGTAAGATTTGTGCCAGATGTACAGGTGGGTGAACCAAGATCTTGAACTGGTGCTGGTGGATTATTTGGGGGGCCAGGTTGTGCATCAATTGTAAACGTTCCCGGACAAGGACTTGCTGGAGTAGGCCATGTGTCAAAAACAATATAATACGTTGTGCCGGCATTGAATTGAGAAACAGCTAAGTTTTTATTTGATGCTGAACTTGACACACCACCAACGCATACACCGCCAGTAGTTGGGCATCCTGCATATACGAATATGGCTGACCAAGTTTGACCTGTGTAGTTGATGTTGGCATTAATATAATTCATTGTAGGAGTCCATACATAAACTGCTTCAAGACCTCCTAAATATGAGGCTGTTGCTGGTGCACAAACTGGTGAATTTGCAGAAGTTAAATCATTTGTTGAACCACAAGTGACAGATTGTGTGTACGGAAATGTGGGTTGAGCTGGTATGATTTCGGCATTTGGACATGTTGTCGCAAAAAGCGATTGAAATACCAGAAACACACTGAAAAATAGAATAATTGATTTTTTCATGATACTGATTGTTTGTTAATAAAAATGGGATACAAATCTAACGCTTTTTCTTGAATTTCTTAATATTAAGTTCACGGCTTGAGAAACAACTATTTATTAATGTATTTATTTATAGGGTGTTAGCCACGAGCTAGAAATGAAAAATATTTATTTTTTAACAATTACTTGACGGCGTGTTAAATTATTGACTTGATGGATTGTGATGTATGCAGCAAAAAAAAAGTGATGCACTATGGCATCACTTTCAAATATTTAAGGTTCTTATTTTTGGCAATTACTCTTCGTCATCTTCATCAGCCAACTTTCTGCTTTTCAATGTTTCAAATAAACCTAAAGTAGCCCAAAATGGTACAGCGAAACCTAACAAGAACAACAACATCCAAAATGCCATTCCACCAATCAAAAGAAACAATACTACTCCGAAAGCTTGCATAACTGTATTTTTTTGAGAATTAATTTACGGCAACAAAGATATAAAGTTTTCAAAATCTAATGAAATTGATTGAAAATTTATCTGCTTATTTAGAATAGAAAATACTAACAGCATAAAAACGAGTACCTGTTTTGAGTATACATATGGCATGATGTGTAAATGTCTTGGATATCATATTTTGTCTATGTCCTTTTGATTTTTTCCAAATTCCGAAGAATTCTTTGGATAGTTGCTCAGCAAGATTTTCTGTCGCTTTTATGTCGTCCTCTAAAAGGTCAATATGGGCTATGTTCTCACCCAGCGCTGAATATTTCAATTTAGCATCAACATATTTCAATCTTTCGGAAGGGTATTTTCCTGTAAAGTATTTCGTGCCTCGCTTTTCATCATGTTCAAGCATCTTGTTTTCGCGCATCCACATACAATGATTCAGCGCCACAAGCCAAATTGGATTATGTGTTTGTAATTCTTTGGCGCCTTGAGCTTTGCGATAAACATTAAGTTGGTTGTTAAATCTATGTGCTGCATCTTGCAAAACGGCACTCAGTTCTTCTTGTTCAAATGTTTTTTGTGCACTCGAAAATTCGTCAATTCGTCAATTCGAAATTGCCCAAAGTTCAACGTGTGTTCAAGTACAATTATGGTTAAGACTGTAAAACGCATTTTGATTTATTTTCTAAGTACTTAACGTTTGAATATAAGCGATGTTACTTTATCAACTCGTGTTTTGTCCTTATTTTTTACTTGATTCGTATCTTTACCACGAAATTTGAACATCATGACTCCTCCGCATCCTAAAAAACTTTTCCTGCTTGACGCATTTGCCCTGATTTATCGCGCTTATTTTGCCTTTGCTAAAAACCCAAGAATCAATTCTAAAGGACAAAACACAAGTGCAGCTTTTGGCTTCACAAATGCCTTGATTGACGTCATCAAAAAGGAAAACCCTACGCATATTGCTGTAGTTTTTGATTCATCAGGACCAACTTTACGCGCCGATGAGCATGACTTTTACAAGGCCAATCGTGAGGAAATGCCTGAAGATATTCGCTCCATGATTGATCCTATCAAAAGAATTATCGATGCCATGAATATCCCGGTGATTGCAATGGCTGGACATGAGGCAGACGACATCATTGGAACTCTCGCTAAAAAAGCTGAAAAACGTGGTTTTATGACTTACATGATGACACCTGACAAGGATTTCGGTCAATTGGTGAGTGAAAATATTTTTATCTACAAACCAGCTCGTGGTGGTGAGGGTCCAGCAATTTTGGGGGTTAAAGAAGTTTGCGAAAAATTTGAGGTAGATGATCCTTTGAAAGTTATTGATATTCTTG
This sequence comes from Flavobacteriales bacterium UBA6165, assembly GCA_002422285.1. Taxonomy (GTDB): domain Bacteria; phylum Bacteroidota; class Bacteroidia; order Flavobacteriales_D; family Crocinitomicaceae; genus UBA6165. The sequence goes on from DIUF01000076.1 coordinate 11,135, forward strand.
GACTTTGGGGTGATTCAGTTGATAATATCCCCGGAATTCCCGGAATCGGTGAAAAACGCGCCAAAGAATTGATTGCCAAATACGGTTCGATGGAAAACATGTTCGAGCATGTCCATGAACTGAAAGGTAAAATGCAGGAAAACGTGATCAATTTCAAAGAGCAAGGTTTGATTTCAAAGAAGTTGGCCACGATTGTTACAGATGTGCCCGTTGATTTAGATGAGCATGCGCTTGAATTTGTGGCGCACGACAATGAAAAATTGATGGAAGTTTTCACAGAATTGGAGTTCCGCAATTTGGCCAAGCGCCTCATCGGTGAAGACATTGTGTTGGAAACGAAAACAGTAAATACCCAAGACGCGCAGTTGGATTTGTTTGCTGCACCACCTGAATTTGGCGTTGCAGCTCAAAAAAGTGAAGAAACACCAACGGTTCAAACTTTTGATGCAGCGGCAAAGCAATATGTTTTGGTCAATAATGCTGAGGCTCGCAAGGATTTGATGCAACAAATTATGGCGCAAAAATCGGTTTGTTTCGACACCGAAACCAGTTCTTTGGAAGCCCGCGAAGCGCAGCTGATTGGCATGTCATTTTCTTGGAAAAAAAATGAGGCGTATTATGTCGCTGTTCCCAATAATTTCGATGAAGCTCGTGCGATTGTCGAAGAATTTATGCCTTATTTCAAGAGCGAACTTGTAGCGAAAGTAGCACACAACATGAAATATGATGCGCAGGTTTTGGATAAATACGGTGTTGAAATTCAAGGGCCTATTTTCGACACGATGATTGCGCATTATTTGATGCAACCTGAGGGCAAACATGGCATGGATTATTTGTCGGAATTGTATTTGGGCTATCAACCTATTTCTATCGAAACTTTGATTGGCAAAAAAGGCAAAGGGCAGGGCAGCATGGCTGATTTATCACCCGAAGAAATAAGGGATTATGCCTGCGAAGATGCCGACATTACCATGCAATTGAAAGCGTTATTTGAGCCAGAAATTCAAAAACCGCATTTGAAGGATTTGTTTTACAATCTTGAAATGCCGCTTGTTTTGGTTTTGAAAGACATGGAGCTTGAGGGGATTAAAATTGATGTTGATGGCTTGAAGAAATATTCTACTGAATTGGAACAGGATATTTTGGAATTGCAACAGAAAATCATCGAGTTTGCGGGCATGGATTTTAATATCGATTCACCAAAACAATTGGGTGATATCCTTTTTGAAATTCTGAAAATTGCAACGAATGCCAAAAAAACGAAGACTGGTCAGTATGCCACTTCCGAAGATATATTATCAAAATACATCAACCGACATCCAATTGTGCCCTTGATTTTGGATTATCGCGAGTTGCGCAAATTGAAAAGCACGTATGTGGATGCTTTACCTTTATTAGCGACGATGAATGATCATCGCATCCATTCTCATTTTATGCAAACTGTAACCGCAACAGGTCGTTTGAGTTCAACGAATCCGAATTTGCAGAATATTCCAATCCGCACGGAAAAAGGCAGAGCAATTCGCAAAAGTTTCATTGCCAGAAATGAAGATTATGTCTTGATGGCGGCCGACTATTCACAAATCGAATTGCGCATCATGGCGGTTTTGAGTGAGGACCCCAATATGCTCAAGGCTTTCCAAGAAGGTGCAGATATTCACGCGGCAACGGCTTCTCGTGTTTTTGCGACGCCGATTGATGCTGTAACGCGCGAACAACGAGGAAAAGCAAAAGCGGTCAATTTTGGTATTATTTACGGTCAATCGGCATTTGGATTGGCTGAAAACTTGAACATTTCTCGCACCGAGGCCAAAGAAATCATCGATAATTATTTTAGTCAATACCCCGGTGTGAAAGCCTACATGGACAATGCCATTGCCCGCGCTAGACAATTGGGATATGTAGAAACGATTATGCAGCGTCGTCGTTATTTGCCAGATATCAATTCGGCGAATGCGGTTGTTCGTGGTTTTGCCGAACGAAATGCCATCAATGCGCCTATTCAAGGTTCGGCAGCCGACATCATTAAAGTGGCCATGATTCGTGTATTCAACAAAATGAAAGAGCGCGGACTCACCAGCCGACTTTTGCTCCAAGTGCATGACGAATTGGTTTTTGATGTTCACAAATCTGAAATAGAAGTAATGCAACTCTTGGTCAAGGAAGAAATGGAAAATGCCGTGGAATTTGGCGTGCCATTAACCGTTGAGGTGAACAAAGGAGAAAACTGGTTGGAGGCGCATTAGTGTTTTCCTTAAGTTTATTTTGACTGGTTTATTGTTAAAAAATCGTTCATTCATTGCATTCGCCTGCATGAAAATTAGCGTATATTTGTCGCTCAATAAACATAAAACGAAATCTCTATGCAGTTTTTGGTCTCCAGTACACAATTGTTAAAACATCTTCAAAGCATCAGTGGTGCCTTAACAACTAATAATTCGCTTCCAATTCTTGATAATTTTCTTTTTGAAATCAGTGATGGTGAATTGGCTGTGAATGCTTCGGATTTGGAAACCACCATGCGCACAACCTTGAATGTGGATTCCTCTGATTCAGGAAAAATTGCGGTGCCAGCCAGACAAATTTTGGACATGCTTAAAACATTTCCAGATCAGCCTTTGACTTTTAAAATAGACGAAAAGAACAAAATTGATATCACTTCCGACAATGGTAAATATGCCATGGTGGGTCAAAATGGTGACGAGTTTCCAAAAACGCCAGCTGTTGATAACACACACACGGTTCGTTTAAATAGCCAAGTCTTGTTTGATGCCATCAACAAAACCATTTTCGCGACAGGTAACGATGATTTACGTCCAGTAATGAGTGGTGTGTTCTTTGATTTTAATGAAGAAAACGTAACTTTTGTTGCAACTGACGCTCACAAATTGGTTCGTTACAGAAGAAAAGACGCCAATTCAACCATTTCTTCTTCTTTCATTTTGCCAAAAAAACCTTTGAATTTGTTGAAAGGCAATTTGCGTGGCGATGAAGAAGTACAAATTCATTTCTCTGAAACAAATGCAGTTTTCTCTTTCAATGACATTGTGTTGACTTGTCGCTTAATTGATGGAAAATATCCAAACTACGAAGCGGTTATTCCAAAAGAAAATCCGAATGTATTAATTGTTGATCGTATTTCATTGTTGAACTCGGTGAAACGCGTTTCGATTTTCTCAAGTCGTTCAACTTACCAAGTGGTTTTGAAAATTGCTGGTTCTGAATTGAAAATTATGGCTGAAGATTTGGATTTCTCCAATGAAGCTGTTGAACGCTTGACTTGTAATTATACTGGTGAAGATATTGAAATCGCATTCAACTCTAAATTTTTCATCGAGATGCTGAACAATGTGGATAGCCAGGAAATTGTGCTTGAAATGAGCGCTCCTAATCGTGCAGGAATTTTATTGCCACACAATCCACCAAATGAAAGCGAAGAGATTTTGATGTTGGTGATGCCGGTAATGATGAATAGATAGTTTTAACCATTTGTAGATTGTTTGAGGTCCATATATCACAATTTCTCTTAAATTTTAGGAATTATTTTGGACGACGTGCAGTGAAAAATCAATGTTTACTGAATCAAAAGAACTGATGTTGTAGCATGTTAAAACTTTTTATGAAACAATTTTTGCTATAACTTTAATGATTTTAGATGACAGAATCGCTTATTTCTCAATCCTTGCTAGAAGAATTAATTCCTCAAAAACGCCCTTTCGTAATGCTGTCGCATTTGCTAGAGGTAGATGAGTCTAAAATTGTTACTGGTTTTCAAATTCCGACTAACAATATTTTTGTCGAAGATGGTTTTTTTGGCGAGTCTGGACTCGTTGAGAATATAGCGCAAACTGTTGCACTGTATACAGGATACAATGATTTTTTGCAGAACAAGAAATCGCCAGTTGGATATATTGGTGCAATTAATAACGTTCAAGTTTATAGTTTGCCTTTGGCAGGCTCGTTTATCCAGACAGAAGTACAAGTGATTACAGAGTTTATGGGGGTAACCATGATCCAAGGTCAAATTTCATTCAACAAAGAGCTAATTGTAAGTTTGAAAATGAAAACTGTTTTGGCAAATCAAATCCCTGAAAATACGCTTTAGTATGCGCTTGGCTTCAAACGAAATAACCCACTTAACTACCGAATATCAAGGTCGTGTTAGATTTAATGATGCCGATCCATTGGGTATTGTTTGGCACGGCAATTATGTTTCCTATTTTGAAGACGGCAGAGAATCTTTTGGAAGAAAGCATGGACTTACATATTTGGATGTACATCAGCACGGTTTTTCGACGCCCATTGTAGAGTTGATTTGTAACAATAAGAAAGTTTTAAAATATGGGGATACTTTCAAAGTTGTTACAAAAATACAACGCACTCAAGCCGCTAAGTTGATTTTTCAATATGAAATTTTTAATCAAAATGATGAGCTTGTATGTGACGGCCAAACCATTCAGGTTTTTGTCAATAAGAATAATGAATTATCGTTGTTATGTCCAGAATTTTATGAAATTTGGAAGCAAAAAGTTCAATTTTGAAGTTGACCCAGACGAATAATAAAGTTTTTATTGCCCAAGGCAATTGCGTATGTCCAGCGGGCTTTTCATTGAGTGAAAACATATCTGCTTTGTTGAATTACAAAAGCGCAATCTCTCTTCACAAACAAAGTCCTTTTTGGAACGAGCCATTTTATGCTGCTATTGTAGAGGATCATCTTTTAGGCCTTCGCTTTGATGCCTTGTCATTAGAAGGAACGTTTTCAAAACTTGAAAAATTGGTTTTGCTGGCTTTGTTACCAATTGTTAAACAACATGCTTCTGAGGATAAAATTGGTTTTATTTTCTCAACAACAAAAGGCAATATTGATGCCTTGTCTGCAGGTCGAGGTGAAATAAATTTACATAAAACGGCGTCAAAATTAGCCCAAACTGCGGGCATCAATGGTGAAGTAATGGTCTTGTCAAACGCTTGTGTATCAGGCCTAATGGCTATTTCCGTTGCTAAGCGACTTATTCAAGAAGGCTCGTTTGACCATGTTTACATCGCTGCAGGCGATATTTTTTCGACATTTGTTTTTTCTGGATTTCAGTCGTTTCATGCGGTAAGTCTGAACCCATGCCGACCTTATTCCGCAAATCGAGATGGAATATCACTTGGTGAGGCTGCCGCTGCAACATTAATCACAAGAGATTCGACTTTGGCAGGATATGAGGCTTTTGAGATTTTGGGAGATAGCTCCATCAATGATGCCAATCACATTTCTGGACCATCGCGCACAGGTGAAGGTCTTCATCTGAGTATCGAAAGAGCAATTTTTAGTGCTGGCATAAAACCATCGGATGTTGATGCGGTTTGCGCTCATGGAACAGCAACTGATTATAACGATGAAATGGAGGCTCAAGCATTTACACGAAGTAAGATGAATGATGCCCCTTTGTTTAGTTTGAAAGGTTTTTTTGGACATACTTTAGGTGCTGCAGGACTTATAGAAACAATTGTGTCGCTTGAGTTTGGTAGAAAAAACTGTGTGCCACCATCACTTGGTTTTGATGTCATAGGCACAACTCAACCTTTGAATGTTTCCTCCGAATTAAGGCATAAAAGTATTCATGTGTTACTTAAAACCGCATCTGGATTTGGTGGCTCAAATACAGCTGTGGTTTTTAAAAAACGGATTAATTAAACCATGCAAATAACACATAGTTGCGAAATAGCAAAAGGAATTGTTCTGTTCAATGGAGAACAAGTAAATGAGTATACAGGCCAAGATTTTGTTGCGTTTATAAACGAGGTTTATCGTGCTCAGAAATTGAACTATCCAAAGTTCTTTAAAATGGATGGATTATCAAAATTGGCTTTGGTTGGAGCTAGTATGATTTTGGATCAAATTGATGCACCTTCTGATAAAGACATTGCATTGGTTTTTGCGAATAGTTCATCATGTATTGATATTGATCGTGTGCATCAAAAAACCATTGCAGACCCAAGCAATTTTTATCCAAGTCCGGCGAATTTTGTTTATACTTTGCCAAATATAGCTATTGGTGAAGTTAGTATCAAATATCAATTGAAATCAGAAAGCGCTTTTTTTGTTTGTGAAAGGTACGATCAGAATTTTTTGATGCGTTATGCTAGAACATTGTTAAATCAGAAACAAGCCAAATTTGTGCTCGTGGCCTGGGTTGAGGTTAATAAGTTGAATTACGAAGGCAAATTTTTCTTAGTTTCGCAATCAAAGCCATGAAAAACAAACAATTTTGAAAATAATTATATCGGTACATGGAGGAACTGAAGATTGAACTTAAAAATAAATTAATTACCGCCTTAAATTTGGAGGGTATGACGGCTGATGACATCAATGATTCCGACCCGCTTTTCGGAGATGGATTAGGTCTTGATTCTATTGATGCTCTTGAGCTTATTGTTATGATGGATAGAGATTATGGTATTAAAATTATCGATCCAAAAGATGGGAAAACGATATTTTTGTCCATTGAAACCATGGCGGCATACATTGAAGAACACCGCAATAAATAACCAAACTTTTGGCAAAAATCGCTATTTCTGGAATGGGCATTGTTTCTTCGATTGGTATGAATGTCGAGGAAAATTTTAATTCCCTTGTGCAAAAAAGACATGGGATTAGTCGTTTGGAACATATCGAATCAAAATTGAACAACTCAATTTTTGTTGGCGAAATTAAATTAAGCAATAAGGAGTTGGAAGCACAACTCGGACTTGATCAAGCACATAATTTTTCTAGAACTGCTATGCTTGGTGCAATAGCTGCTCAACAAGCCCTAAAATCGGCTGAATTGACCACTGAAGGAGACCAACTTTTGGGATTCGTAAATTCAACATCTGTTGGTGGAATGGATATGACTGAGCGATTTTTTTATGAATTCTTGATATCTGATGAGTATCAGCGCTTCATTGAATTGCAAAATACTGGAGTTAACTCCAAGAATATTAGCGATTTTTTAGGGATTTGTGGAATATCTACAACAATAAGCACAGCTTGCTCATCGGCAGCAAACGCGATTATATTGGGTGCAAGATTAATCGATTCGGGTCGCTTAGAACGTGTTCTTGTTGGTGGTACAGATGCGCTTTGCAAATTCACGATTAATGGCTTCAATACTTTAATGATTTTATCAGATGACTTGAATGCCCCTTTTGACAACAATCGCAAAGGCTTGAATCTTGGTGAAGGTGCTGCATACTTGGTTTTGGAATCTGAAAAGTCGCTTCAGAATCGTGGAAAGCAAGCAATAGCTTATCTTTCTGGTTACGCCAATACCAACGATGCGTTCCACCAAACTGCGTCTTCAGAAGCCGGGGATGGCGCATATTTGGCTATGCAAAAGGCGCTCAAAAAGGCCGAGCTTACACCCACGCAAATTGATTATGTGAATGTTCATGGTACGGCGACACCCAACAATGATCTTTCGGAAGGTCGGGCCTTGATCCGTATTTTTGGTGATTGTGTTCCAGACTTTAGCTCTACCAAGGCTTTTACCGGTCACACATTAGCGGCAGCAGCCTCCATAGAAGCGGTTTTTTCTATTTTGGCACTACAAAATCAGGTGATTTTTCCAAATTTGAATTTCAGAGAAAAGATGATCGAGTTTGATTTGGTACCTGTAACGGCAACACAAGATGCCAAGCTCTATCATGTGCTTTCTAATTCATTTGGTTTTGGTGGCAATTGTTCATCTTTAATTTTTTCTAAACACGGAGAATGATGAAAGGGAAATGTTACATCAACGGAATTGGCTGTGTTTCTCCTCAAAAGACTCATGATGGCTCTTTTTTGGAAGAAGTAATTGACTTTAGAAATGCGTCCGTTTATGAAGTTTCTAAACCTGATTATCAAAAGTATATCTCACCGGTTTCAGTGAGACGCATGAGTAGTGCAGTTAAGAATAGCATCGTGGCATCGTCTATGGCACTCGATGAGGCTGGTGTTGATGATTTGGATGCCATTATTACAGGCACTGGTTTTGGATGCATTCAAGATTCTGAGAAGTTTTTGAAGGGCTTGATTGACCATGATGAAGATTTTTTGACACCAACTCCATTTATTCAATCAACACACAACACGGTTGCTGGTCAAATCGCGCTCTTAAGAAAGTGTAGGGCTTATAATTTTACTTATGTAAATGGGGCAAATTCTTTCCCTTCGGCTCTTCTTGATGCTTTGTTGCAAATCACAAGTATGGAAGCCAACACTATTTTGATTGGCGGTGTTGATGAAATGGCTCCACACACCAGAGCGCTTTTCCAAACGCTTGGACAGTTTAAAAAAAATGACACTGAATTCGATTATTTGGATAATAAAACTGAGGGCTGTACATCAAGCGAGGGCAGTGCTTTTTTTGTTCTATCCAACGAACACATGGAAGAGACTTATGCTGAGGTAGTGGATGTATTTTTTTTAAACAACTTGGTGAGTCAAGATGTGAAAACCTTCACTATCGAATTTTTAACGCGAAATAATTTAAGTCCAAATGAGGTAGATTGTGTTCTCTTGGGTAAAAATGGAGATCTTACTTTTGATGTGGTATATGATGATTTTTCTTCACTTTTTCCTTCGTCTAATCAATTGGTATTTAAGCATTTGTTTGGTGAAATGCTTACTGCTCCCGCGATTGCCTTGTGGTTATCGTGTAAGATATTTAAAACGCAATCAATTCCTAAATCTTTGGCACTAGATGTCCCTAGGTCGTCAGTGAACTATATTTTAATTTACAACCAGTACCGCAATAGTGATCACAGCTTAATGCTCTTGAAAAATGTCTAAACACCAGTGGAGCAATATCGTATTTGGCTTGCTGTCAATCATTTTTGGCTTTTTCTATGTTTATTACGACTGGTCTGTTGGGATTTGGCTTATTTTGTTTGCATGCTGGTTTTCGTTAATTATTTATGGGTCGTTTCATATTCGTTCCAATTTCCACTTAACCAGCCAATCTAATTTTAAAACGAATGGTCAGGTTGTGGCATTGACTTTTGATGACGGTCCGACTGAATTTACTCCGGCAGTTTTAGACTTGCTTAAACAATATGGGGCAAAGGCTACTTTTTTTTGTGTTGGTAAGCAAATTGAATCCTTTCCAGAAATTTTTAAATGTATCTTAGAAGATGGTCATCAGATTGGGAATCATACATATACGCATGACAAAAATATGGGTTTTAAAAGCACAAAAGAACTCGTTGACGAAATCCAAAAAACAAATGATTTAATCTATCAATTTTCTGGGAGAAGAACAAATTTGTTTCGTCCTCCTTTTGGTGTTACAAATCCCAATTTTAGGCGTGCAGTACAGAAAACCAATATGAAAGTGATGGGTTGGTCGATTCGTTCTTTGGATACAGTGTTGCGTGATGATAATAAAATTTTAGGCCGAATATTGAGTAAATTAGAACCTGGAGCTATAGTTTTGTTGCATGATAGTTCGCAAAGAACAGTCGATGTGTTGGCACGGTTGTTGGCTACAATGGAGGACAATAATATACGCAGCATCCAGCTGGATAATGCTTAAAATTGATTAACTATGTGGGTATATTCTATCATTTTTATAGTTGCTTTAGGTTTCACTACAAATCAAGAGACCAAAATGACGACCGCAGAAATCGCATCATTTAAACAGCTTGTACAAAATCAGGCAAAGTCTATTTCATCGATCCAAACAGATTTCACACAAAAGAAGAGTATGGCTTTCTTGGAAAATGATGTGATATCTAAAGGCAGAATGTTATTGAATGCCGAAGGTAATTTGAAATGGCAATACACAGAGCCAAATAAATACAGTATAATTTTCAAGAATGATCGGATATACATAAATGACAATGGAAATAAGTCAACTCCGAGTGTTGATCAACGTCTGTTTAATAAAATCAGTGCATTGATATCTTCCAGCATCAAAGGAGATGTTTTCAATGATGCTGAGTTTTCTTATGAATATTTCAAAAAAGGAACCGATATATTGGTAAAAATGTCATCTAAGGACAAAACGCTAGCCAAATATATTCAAAAAATTGAACTCATTTTCCCGAAAAACGAAGCCTTGGTTTCTCAAGTAAAATTGATTGAACCTTCTGGTGATTTCACCATAATTAGTTTCACCAACCGAAAGTTGAATGCCGTTATCGATAAAAAAGAATTTGAACACTAAATCCAAGTTCCACTATTCATTGGTGCTCTCGTGTTTAGGCCTGAACTTGATTGTTTCATTGGCTTCATGCAGACATTATGGTGTGCATGGTGAGTTGATGAAAACAAATCCCACTCAAATCGTCGTTCCTTATTTTGATTCGCTTCAATATGAATATCACTACACGGCTAAAATCCGCGCTTATGACAAAGAAATAAACGGCATTTTGGTGGTAAAGAAAATAGACAGACTGCATAAGCGCGTGGTCATGCTTTCAGATTTCGGAAACACGATTTTCAATTTTGAATATAAGAATGATAAAGCTAGAGTGATTTATGTGATGGACAATTTAAACAAGAAAATTATTGTTGATAGATTACTTTTGTACTTTGATTTTTTATCGCGTTCATGCTATCAATCGAGCCGCTATATTGTTGACGGAGAATTGAAAACTTACATCAGTAGAATAAGAAATAAACGGGTAAAAATTCTGCAAAAGCGAGAGAAATTTGAATCTATGAGTTTGGTGTCGCGATGGAAAGAAAAAGCGGAAGTCAGGTATTACGCTAATACCAATTATGCCGACTCCATTGTCTTTCAATCCAGAGAGTTGCCCATCAACATGTTTTTTGTGAAGCGTGATAAGGTGTTTACCGAAGATCAATAACCACTTTAGGCTTACGGCTGCCAGTAGGCATGACAAGCATATTCAGTTTTTCTTCAGAAATTAACGATATTTCTGGCACCACACGGATTTTTGAACGAAGTCTCTCGCTTAATTTTTTAGTGAAGTTTTCGGGCTGATTTGGCGCGAAAATCATGAGTTTAACATGGTCTGTTCCCAACTCACTTGTCGATATTTCAACAATATGTCCGTAGATTTCATTAAAGTTATTCAACACGTCTTGAATAGCCAATGGAAAAAGAGTGGTGCCTTTGTATTTAATCATTTGTTTTTTTCTCCCAACAACTGGCCCGATTCGCGATGAATGTCTCCCACATGAACATGGCTCTGAGTGTTTTCTAACTATATCGCCAGTTTTATATCGCAGTAGAGGCATACCCTGAACTCCCAATGTGGTTATCGTCAGCTCCCCTAATTCTCCCTCGGTAACAGGTTTATCGTTATCATCCAAAATTTCTGTAATGATTAACTCAGGATGTTCATGTCCCCCATGATGCATTTCACATTCTGTGAAGGCCGTGCTCATTTCTGTAGAAGCATAAGTGGAAAACAATTTGATGTTCCATTTTTCTTGGATGCGTTGGCTTAAAGTTAGCGGAGAAAAATCTTGGTTGCGTAGGGGTTCACCGATACAAATGGCAGCTTTTAGACTCGTTTTATTGAGATCGATTCCGCGTTCCTCTGCAAGTTTGATAAGTTTGATTAAAAACGATGGTACGGCAATCAAGTATTTGGGTTGATTTCTTAAAATTGAATCCAGTTGAAAATCGGGAACACCGGCGCCCGTTCTTATTACACCAGCCCCTAATTTACGCAATCCTAAGAAATAGGCCAATCCTGCCATAAATCGCCTGTCCATGGTTGTCATCACTTGAACCACATCTCCTGTTTGAATACCTGCGCAAGAAAACGATATGGCTTCGTTGTAAGCCAAGCGGTTTAAGTCCGAATCATTTAAGATGAAGTTGACGGGTTGACTTTCTGTACCTGAAGTGCTCGAATAATCGGCGATTTCATTTTTGGGAATACAAATAAATTCGTCGTTGAAGTTCTGTAAATCAGCTTTCGAAGTTGTAGGTATTTGAGGTAAATCATCTAAAGTATTTATGGCTTCAATGTTTAATTTGTTTTCTGAAAACAAACGCTTGTAGAAGGGTGAATTTTTAGCCAAATAGCGCAACTGTTCTTTCAATTTTTCTTCTTGAAAAGATTTGATGTTATGTGCCGTGGCAAATTCTATTTCAGCAATCATTTTATTCGCTTATTAATTCTTTTTAGGGCTTTTTTTACATTTTCTCGGTCGGATACTGTAGTTATTTCTTTTTGTAAAGCACGCTCATAAGCCCATTTAGCATTACAGAAATCAGAAGCTTGCTCATAAAGCAAACCGGCTTTAAAATGCGCTACCCAATAATTCGGATTGAGTGCGATATAAGCAACAATATCGTTTACAGAAAAACTGCCATCCTTGTTTTTTAAAGCTTCGTCAACTTTTCTATCCACGATGCGAAATGCTTCATAATTCAAAAAAGCTGTGCTGAATTGAAAAGGGTCTTTATCGATGAGTAAAGAATCGATGGCGTTGCTTTTGAGGTGGTTTCTGTTTGAACTGAAAATTTCATTCAAGTCATAGGCAGTATATGCTCCCAATTGATATGGACTTGATGACACCCACATGATGCGACTTTCAGGCTTGAAAATTACTGAATGGTGTGCCAATAATTGATTCAATGCTTTTTCATTGCCGAAGCCAAGCGCGCTATTTTGTATGCCTTCACGGTTGCGCAAAATTTCAGCCAATAAGAAAGGATTCATCTTAGGAGATAAGTTCAATAGTTCTGTCATTCTGTCAAAACGATATTGCGAATGACTGTCTCTGCGGTGCTTTATATTACGTTTATCTTTGGCGTACTTGGCACTTTGAAAATGATTTGAGCATACCAAGCGGTTGTTCTCCACTTCATAAACATCAATTTTCTTCGGAGAGATTTCAATAAGCACGCTTTTTTTATCTGCAGCACTACCAATCATCAACGATTCAGAAACAAACACATCACTTTTTCGGGCAATGGCGATAGCTTGATCAATTGTGTTGCAATATTGAAGAATTTCACGCGCCAATATGGAGATTGGTTTTTTGGCTTTTAGTGGAACACTAGATTTTCCTGCGTTTATTGTGATGGTGAGTCCGTCTAAATTCATTCCAGAAACAACACCCAACATGCCCGGCCAAGTGACCATAGCAAAAGGAATTCCTTTGGTCGGTTGTACAAAGGCTATTACTTTTTCTTCTGCAAATTCATCACCTGCATAAAAATCGAAATTTCTGCCAATGAGTAGTTCTCCGTCTTCTGTATGTTCGCCCCACAGCGCCACAGATGTACAGCCCACCAAGGCCAAATCGCTTAGCGCATGACCAATATCGTGGGCGCCATGTAAATATAGGGCTCTAACAAAAGGGGGGGCAATGTGGTCATAAGCTGGGTTAGAAAAATGAGATAGCCCAAAAATTTCAGCTTGCAATTCATTGCTAACATGTAAATATAACTTACGGTTGTACCATTGCAGAAATCTTCTGAGGCGTTTCTGTTTGTTTTCTGAGGGCACAATTTCCTTAATTTTTCCAAAAAAAACTTGTTCTTGTTTCAAAAGCAAAGAATCCAAAAGCACTCCAAATAGAAAACCGCGTTGCAAGGGGTCCCCACTTATATAAATTTCCCATTGTTGATGTTCGTTTTTGATTAGAAAATTGCTGTCTACAGAAAATAAACTACTATGGTGACGTGTTACACTTGGAATGCCTTGCTTAAATGCGGAAATATCTGGCAAGTGTCGCACAGACTTGTGCATGGCGCAAGCAGTGAGAAATAAACTTGTGCAAAGCAACAGTGTCTTAAGCGTTCTCATGCAGTTCTTGCTTAATACTATTCATCAATTTATCTCGACCTATAATATGAGAACAAGTAGAAACAGCACCAATAGTTACGCCAAGAACGCCATGCATATTTACGCTTTGTCCAGTCAAGAAAAGATTTGGAACTTTCGTTTTTGGTGAAATAAAGGTCTTCATGACGTTCTCAGAATCTTTCTCATAACCATACATATTACCATCTAGACCGCCGATATAGTCCCGATAAGATAGTGGTGTTGAGGAATGAATGGATTGAATGTGTTCTCTTAAGTTAGGAAACTTTTTTTCAACTGTCTGCAACAACAACGCCGTATGTCGCTCTTTAAAAGCTTCATATTCTTCACCGCGCTCGTTTTTATTGGCCACCGTGTTTTTTGTGTTCTCCCAAGCTTTCATTTCATCAAAGTGCATATAGGTCATGATGGTCATGGATTCTGCCCAACGCTGGTCTTTTTCAAACACACCGATAGAAATCATATAACCCTGAGGCCAAAGTGCTTTGTCATAATCTGCTCCCTTCCAAATCAATTCTGGATTATGGAAATGGTAGTAATTGTGATTCAAATAAGGGAAGCTTTCAGGTTTGAAAACGATATAAACACTAAAGGCAGCTGGACTTACTTTTAGACTGTCAATTCTGTTTACAAATGCTTTTCGGAATCGTTCTTTGCCAACAAAGTTTATGGTTGCCACAACATCTACATTGGAAATGAAAATGTCTGCTTCGAAAACGTCGTTTTTTGCTGTAACAACACTCTTGATGTTATCATTTTCAAAGTTACAAGACACAACTTCTTGATGTTTATAAATTTCGCCACCAAATTTTCTGATTTGTTTCACCAACAATTTGGAAATTTGACTTCCGCCACGAATGCATCTGTACGAACTTTCAATGTAGGAGTTCACAGCCAATGCATGGACAAAAAAAGGCGTTTTTGTATTGCCAGCATACAAAGAATTCGTGCCCGATAAAACAGCCTTCAAGAGTTCGTTTTGGGTAATACTATCAAAGAATTCTTTAGCATTTATTTGGAGCACGTCTTCATTGTATTCGGACTCTTTTTCAACATTGTACAAAGGGAATGCGTGACAAACGCGCTGCATTTCGGCGCAGTATTTTTCTAGGGCTTCTCGTTCCTCAGGAAAATAAGTGAGCAACTGTTCAACGAAATTATTATAGCCTTGCGCATGTGGAAAAACTCTATCGTCATTATCAAATGTGACGTAATCGTATGCGTTTTTATCTAGTTTTTGCAATTGCAATTCGTCCATTATGCCCAAATACTTGAAATACTTGAATAGGTTTTGTCCTTCCTCTAACCCACCAATATAGTGAACACCTGTGTCGAAAATAGTTTTGTCGCGAACAAAAGTTTGCAAATTTCCTCCATATTGGTTGTTTTTTTCAAGCACACATACTTTCAAACCGTTTTTGGCTAGAATAACAGCAGAAACAAGACCTCCCATTCCACTTCCTATCACTACAGCGTCATATTTCTTTTCCATATTAATTTCTTTTATACAGGCGCATGCCGTCGACTTGTTTAATAAGCTCAAAACGCTCAAATTCCACTGAGATTTCTTTTTCGATAATTAGAAATTGCAGCGAATCACTTGCGCTCAAAGCTTGCCATTCAGATTTAGCGAATTTAGTGTTTACAACTAAAACTTCAAAGTCTTGAATTGAGTTTTTCGCGTAAGTAATTTTATGACTTTGTAAAAGATGATTTTGTTCAGCTATACATCTGTTTGCATCATCAAACATATATGTATTTACTTTTCTACTTGGTTCTTGAAGGCAAAGCACCACATCTACAACACCACAATCATCAGCAAATCGCTGAATTTTCGCATTGTGAGGTATGTGCATGTTAAAAGTGTGTAACCAATTTTTATGTCGATTGAATTCGTTTTGGGCACTACTCACTACATCCTGAGTCTTGTACAAGAAACTTTTCATGACCCGTTTTTGGAAATAATTTGCTCCTTCGAGTTGGTGCCTGAGCATTTGATAATCGGTTTTATACTGTGCGCTAATCTCTTTTGTTATCACTTTCACTTCTTTGTCTCCAAATTCTTTGGAAGAAATTCTTTGTCCAATTACAACAGTGTGGGTGCCATCTCTAATTACAAAAGTACCCTTAGGGTTTATGTCGCCATTGCCGTGAAGAAAAACGGGAATGATATCTATGTTGTATTTTTTTGCCAAGTAAAAAGCGCCCTTATGGAATCGACCAATTACTTTGTTCACTGACCTCGTGCCTTCTGGAAAAATCACCAATGAATAGCCTTGTTTCACGTAATCAATAAGCTTTGATTCGCTATTTTCCATACCATCTGAGGCCGGTACATATCCTGCCAATTGAACTGCTTTTCCAAATATGGGAGAATTATAAACCCAATCATTAACCACGAATATTATCGGCGCTGGAACAAATCCCATGCTCAATGTGTCTAAAAACGAAGTGTGATTGGCAATAATAATGGCAGGCTTCTCAAATTTTTCGTTGTATAAATTGAGTACTTTTTTCTTAACCCAAGGGTTGGTGTACATGATTGATTTGATGAACTTGGCAATAACGCTTCGATACCATTTTTTTTTCTTTTCAAGCGCAATGGGCATCAGTTTCATGTAAGCTATTCCGAAGAGCGAATAGAAAACGCCTCCAATTCCATAAAAAGTAAAAGAAAACAAAGCGTTAATTAATTCCCGCAGGCTCGTAGGAGCCTTACCGTTCTTTTGTGGTCTTTCGATGAACCAATAAAAAAGTCGAGGGTAGAGCACAAAAGTCATGAACAAAGCAGATAATACCCCAATTATTGATGCCCATGAGATAGAGGTAAGTGCAGGATGTTTCGCGAAAATTAATGCTCCAAGTGCCAATAAAGTGGTGAGAACTGCCAATAAGATAGAGGTTCTGTAAATTGATAATTCGTTTTTACCTGTTGTAAACCTAAGTTGTAAACCACTGGTCATGAATATGCTGAAGTCGATGCCCAATCCTAAAATCAAGGTTGTAACGATGGTGCTAAAAACATTGAGTTCAATGCCCAAAAGAGCCATTATTCCCGCTGTTATAAGTCCAGTACAAACTATTGGAATCATTGCCAAAAGGGCTAGTTCTATACGCCTAAAAAAGATAAACATAATGACGAAAATGGCCAAAAAGGACAGGTTCATGAGTTTGAGGAAATCATCTTTCAATTGCCCGAGAAACTGTTCATTAAGATGCTTTCTGTCAATCAAAACAACTTTTTCGTCTTCAAGAGCTTGATAGAGTTGGCTTCGATTTTTTTCATCAATTTTAACCAAGGTGGATAAAGTGTAAAACCCATTCCTCTCAGTTAAAAAATCGCCAATAGGAAGGGGCTCAAATTCAATCAACTCCTGATAACCAATGGCATTGCCTGATGCCCGAATTTGATCCTCAAAATTGAGATAAAGGTCTTTTTTAAAACCAAGTTCGTTGGCTTTGGATTGAATAGTTCGGGCAATTTGGCTCAATTCATGGGCACTCCAGAATCGTTCCCATTGCATCATTTTCGTCAGTTGCTCGTCCTTGGATAAAACAAAGCGCCCCATAGATGTATATTCTGAAATAAGCTGATTAGCTTTCAGAGTGCTCAATTTTTTCTCTAGCAAATGGTTGTCTGTTAAAACGTCATCAAGTCGTTCTCCATAAGTAACGACATAAACACTTTTCGCTCCAATGCTGCCTAAGTTTTCCAATTGTGCCTCAGATTGTTTCATGTTCTCGGGAACAAAATTCAAATCTGCTAAATTGCTGTTGAAGGAAACATTATTGTAAAAAGTGATACCAAGTAGGAGTAGGCAAATACTTAAGGCCAGCAGTAAATTGTTTTTATCAGCTGGATATTGAGCGATTTTGTCGAGAACATGCGATTTCGTAACAGGTCGAGATTGGTATAGATGAGGTGTTATTATTAGTGCAGAAATGGCGGATACAAGTACGCTGATGGCGGCAAAAACACCCAAATCTTGTAGGACTTCTGAGTTCACAAAAAGCAAACAAAGAAAAGCCGTGGAAGTGGTCAAGCTGCTCGAAATAATCGGTTTTGTGATATGGTTGTATAGGGTTTTGACATCAACTCCTGACCTGTAATGTGTGATGATGTGAATCGGATAATCCAGTGTGATTCCAAGTAAAACAGCACCAATACTCAAAGAAATAGCTGAAACAGAATCTTTCAGGAAAAACATACATGCCGCGGCAACAACGGCTCCGCATATTACAGGAACAAATAAAATCAATGGAATGAAAATATTACGGTAAAAAAGAATGAGAATTAACATCAATACGCTGAGTGAAATGGCTACCGTGCTTTGAATATCTGATTTAATCTGCTGGGCATTAGCCAGTGCTATGAAAGGTGCTCCAAAATAGGTCAACTGCGCATCGCCTATGTGTTGCTTGTTGAGGTAGTTCTGAATTCCGTAAAGCAAGTCAACAAAAGCCTCGTTGTTTTTGGTGTCTGTTCCTGCATAAATCGGTGTTATGAATAGGAGAATGGTTTTGCCATCGGACGAAGTGATGAATCCATTTTGAATTTCAAAATCTTCTGAAACACCAAGGTTTCGAAGTTTATTCAGTCCGACAAAGCTTAAGCCCAAAGGGTCTTTAACAACGAATGACTTGGTTATTAGGCCAGCCGGAGAAATTAGAGTGTTGTAGTTTTGTTCTAATTTCTTTCCTACACTATCAGGATGGAGATTAGGAACAAGGGCTTCGTAGTCTAAACTATCATAAAAAATATGGATGTATTTCTGAACAAAGTCGAATATCTCCTCCATTTGGTCTAATTGCACCTTGCCTTGAATTTGGCTATAAAAGTGATTGTAGAAGTCTAGGGTATCTAAAAACTCCTGCGCCACTTCTGCGAGAAAATCTTTTTTTTCATGATCCGAGGTGCTGATCATTACAGCAATTTTATCAGCAAAATTGAGTTGCTGCATCACTTTGGCTGTGATGTCGGTTTTCTCACCTTTTGGGATGATTTTGGTAATATCTTCTTCTAACTTAATCTTGGAGGCCAAGAAAAAACTCGCTGCAAGAAGACCAAGCAAAATACCTAAGGCAATTAGCTTCTGTTTTCGAATCAGTTGGTATATTTGATTAAATAGTTGTGCCACTTTTTTCTTTTCTATTTGAGAAGTACAACATCAAGAAATAGCTTGATAAACCTACAATTATTGCAACTATTGACGCCAAAATAAAACTACCTACGATGTATTCTTTTAAATGTGAACCAAATGATTCAAATTTACTCAGTTCGGTGAGGTCAATATCAGTATTAAATAGCATTCCGCCGATTTTCAAGGAAAGTAAAACAATGATGGGAATCATAGGTGGAATACTAATGTTGGAAGCCGCGAAAGCCAATAGTTTGTTCAAGCGTAAGAGTACGGCTAAAAATAATACAATTACTGTATGAAACCCCCAAAAAGGTGAAATCCCGATGAAAACACCAAGAGCCAATGAAGCAGATTTATTGAAATGAGTGCTGTTGTGTTCTAATACATCTTCAATGAAGAAACGTTTGATGCTTTTTTTTTTAAAACTGCGGAGGAAATCACGTGGTTTGATATAAACAAAAGCTATTGTAACAAGAAAAACGCGCAAAATACTGATTCGTGTAAAATCTTTGAATGGCCTGAAATGAGAAACACGCTCGTTTGGGTCGTATTTTATTTGAATTGGAATGTTGCACACTTCAATCCCTTTCCACGCTGAACGCACAATGTTTTCAATTTCGAATTCGAACTTATTGGTAAACCATTTTTTAGGCATTTTTGAAACGGGATACAAGCGAAAACCAGATTGGGTATCCACTAGTTTAATACCTGTTTCAACCCAAAACCAAAAATTGGAAAACTTATTTCCAAAACTACTTTTGCCTGGCACACCATCTTGCTCCATGTTGCGTGAACCTATTACCAATGCATTAGGATTAGATTGTGCAAAGTCGATAAATAGAGGTATGTCTTCTGGGAAATGTTGTCCATCAGAATCTATTGCAATCACAAACGCATAACCGCGTTTCAAAGCCTCATTAAATGCCGTTCGCAAAGCCATTCCTTTGCCCATGTTTTTGGGTTGATTGATACAAATGATATCAGTGTATCTGCTTAATATTTTCGAAGTAGCGTCTGTAGAACCATCGTTTATTACAATTACATGCTGTGTTATATCTAATACGCCATCAAGTACTCGTGCAAGAGTTTTTTCATTGTTGTATGTAGGTATTACGACAACAATTTTGCTTATTTCTCGCTTAATGGGATTCAAGTTTTCCACTCCAGATATTTATTGCGCTAATTTAACATATTGAGCTTGAATTTTCAATGCGCAGGTGTCAGCAAAGGAAACTTGAGCGGATACTGAAAAATTGTTAGGGTCAAGGTGATTAAAATTGAGCAAAAGTTCTAATTGGGGATTCTTTTCGGGATTGATTATCGCTAAGAATTTGATGTTCTTTGATTGAGTCATTCGCAGTGGGGATTGAATGATGCTTGAAGAGATTTCTTTGATGATTTGCATCATACAAACCCCTGGAGTTATTGGATTTCCCGGAAAGTGCCCCTTGAAAATATCGTGGTCTTTGTTTAATGTGATTTTGGCAAGAGCAAGGTTTTCATCAGCAAGCGCAAGGTCATCAAGGGTGTAAAAGTTTTGTAACAACATTCAAATGTGTTTAGTGATTATTTTGCATTTGCAAGGTGTAGGCCATGTTTTTGACCAAATTATGGTGCTTTTTTACAAAGGGATTTGTTTCGTCCCAAACGTAACCAGCTAAAACAGCACAAATTTGTTCTTTGACCTCTGGATTTGCGGGTTCATGAAAAAATAAAGTTTGAAGATTTCCAGTATACCATTCCTTGACGTAGGTTGAGAATACGCCAATACCACGTTTCATGTAGTCCGCATATTCTTTTTCCCAATCCACTTGTTCACCGTTCAATTGACGCGTAATCAATTTAGCAGATAACATTCCGCTCTCTGTGGCAAAGGCGACGCCTGACGAAAAAACTGGGTCGAGAAATTCTGAGCTATTTCCTGTAAGCGCGAAACCTTTGCCATACATCTGCTTTACTGCGCACGAGTAATTTTTTAATAGTTGGGGCTTGAATAAAAAGGGTAAACTGCCGAAGCGCTTTTTGTAGAAGTCTGACAACATGATGGCATTGGATAGTGCCTCTGCGGTGTTACCTGATTTTGAAAGCTTTTCAATGAAATCAGTAGGCCCAACAATGCCAACGCTTGTTTTACCATTTGAAAACGGAATTACCCAGAGCCATACTTCTGTTTCGATAATATCAAAAGAAATCAGGCTACCATTTTCGTAGTTGCCGCGATTCACATCATCTACATGTGTAAAAATTGCAGAGTGTTTTGAAAGTGAAGATGGTGCTTCTAAGTCAAGTAAGCGTGGTAAAACACGTCCATACCCACTCGCATCAATGATGAA
This sequence comes from Flavobacteriales bacterium UBA6165, assembly GCA_002422285.1. Lineage (GTDB taxonomy): Bacteria > Bacteroidota > Bacteroidia > Flavobacteriales_D > Crocinitomicaceae > UBA6165. The sequence continues at coordinate 32,379 of DIUF01000076.1, forward strand.
TTTTGCTTCAACTGTATATTGCTCGCCTGCATTGTTTTTCACCAAAGCCAATGAATTACCTTGATCATCAATGTCTACTTCAAGTAATTCTGTTTCGAAATTAATATTAACGCCTTGTTTTTGGACTTCTCGCGCAACAACATTATCAAAGTCTGCACGAGGAATTTGCCAGGTCCAGTCCCAACCATCACCATATTTTTTGCTAAAATCAAAAATACAAACTTGATTTCCACGAATAAAACGTGCCCCCCATTTTTTCTCGAAACCCTCTGCGGTAAGCGCTGGTACAATTCCAATTTCATCAAAGTGATCCATTACACGAGGTATCAGACTTTCTCCAACTACCGGGCGAGGGAATTTAGTTTTTTCAACCACAAGAACATCTATGTTTTTGCTGTTTAAATATGCAGAGGCAATACATCCTGACGGCCCAGCTCCTATCACTAATACATCTGTAGTTACTTTTTTCATGTAAGTTTTAAAAAGTGATTACTTTTGCGATTTTGCATTACAAAGGTATAAAAATGGGAAAATTGAGCGGAGAATTATTAATATCAAATTTTTACAAGATTGTTGATGGCTTAGATGAGGTGATGGTGGATGACCGCTTAATGCATAGAATCAAAGATAACCATGATTTTTTGTTGAATTTTTGTAATGATAAAATCATCTATGGTGTCAATACTGGTTTTGGCCCTATGGCTCAGTATCGCGTTTCTGATGAAGATAGAATTCAATTGCAGTACAATTTGATTAGAAGTCACTCGAGTGGATCAGGAAAAGTGCTGCCTGCTGAATTTGTTCGCGCTGCTATGCTTGCACGTTTGAATTCTCTTTTGCAGTGTAAATCTGCTGTTCACCCTAGTGTTATTCATGTATTGGTAGAACTGTTGAATAAGGAAATATATCCAATAGTTTTTGAACATGGTGGCGTTGGCGCTAGCGGTGATTTGGTGCAATTGGCCCATATTGCTTTGGTGCTTATAGGCGAGGGTGAGGTTTTGTATAAAGGACAGCGCAGAAACACAAGCGAAGTTTTTGAATTGGAAAATATTGCGCCAATTCTAGTTACGCTCCGAGAAGGATTGGCACTAATGAATGGCACTTCGTTTATGACAGGAATTGGTCTTGTGAACTTAAGTAAGGCGCAAAACTTATTGCATTGGTCAGTGGCCTGTTCATCAATTATCAATGAAATTGTTGGCGCTTATGACGACCATTTTTCGGAAGAACTGAACGCGGTAAAATTGCACAGCGGTCAAAATGAAATTGCCCAAATGATGCGGGTTCATTTGTCTGATAGTCAGTTGACTAAGAAAAGGCACGAACATTTGTATTCAGGCAAGGTAAACGAAATGTTTTTTCAAGAAAAAGTGCAAGAATATTATTCGCTTCGATGTGTACCACAAATTTTGGGTCCAGTTTTCGACACTTTATTTTCAGCCGAAAAAGTTTTGTTTAATGAACTGAATTCTGCTAATGACAACCCAATTATTGATCATGAATCAAAGCAAGTTTATCATGGCGGTAATTTTCATGGCGATTATGTGGCTTTGGAAATGGACAAAATGAGGTTAGCCATTACTAAAACCACAATGCTTGCTGAAAGACAGTTGAGTTTCTTATTGAACCCAAGATTGAACGACGTTTTACCACCATTTGTAAACAGATTGGTTTTGGGCTTGAATTTTGGAATGCAAGGCGCACAATTTACGGCAACTTCAACCACTGCAGAAAACCAAATGCTCTCTAATTCAATGTATGTGCATAGCATACCTTGCAACAACGATAATCAAGATATAGTTAGTATGGGTTCAAATGCAGCACTTATAACGCACAAAGTTATTGAGAACGCTTTTGAAGTTTTAAGTATTGAGCTCATTACTATCGTGCAGGCAGTTCGACATTTGGGACAGTTCAATCAGCTTTCAAGAAAGTCTCAAGATATTTTAAAAAAGTTAGAGTCTCTTGTGCCAGACGTTTTAGAAGATAAACCTTTGTATCCGATAATAGAGCAAGTCAAGAATATGCTTGTTGAAAATATTTATGATTAACTTTCCCCACCTTAAAAAACAAATTATGAAGTCGAGTATTTTGATCTTACTTGGTTGTGCTATTTCTCTTAGTTCTTTTGCGCAACCTCTTGCTTTGGCGCGTGTTGGTAAGTTGTTTGGATATATAGATCAGTCAGGAAATATGGTTGTCAATCCACAATATGTGAATGCTAAATCGTTTAGCGACAGCAGGGCAGCCGTTTTGGTCAACAAGAAGTGGGGATTTATCGATCGCTCTGGCAGAATGGTAATAGACCCCATTTATGATGCTGTAAAGCCATTTGATAATGGCATCGCAATCGTGGCCAAAGACAAAGTTTGGAGGTATATCGATGATCAAGGGAGAGATATCACCAATTTCCCAGTTTCAGATAAGCTCTACGATTTTAGTGAAGGATTGGCTATTTTCCGAAGCGGCAAAAATATAGGTGTCTTTGATACGAAAGGAAACATTGTGGTTCAGGCTGTTTATGAGGAAATTAAACCATACAGAAATGGATATGCTAAAGCTAAGAAGTATGGCCGATGGGGCTATTTGGATAGAAACGGAAACGAAGTTGTTGCTTTTGACTACGATGATCTAGGCTCTTATACTGGTGGTGCTACTTGGGGTAAAAAAGGAACGGCTTTCGGTGTTATATCTAATGGGAATTTTAAAATTGTAGAACGTTGCAACGCTATATGGGATTTTAGCGAAGATGGTTTGGCTTACGCAAGAATCGAGCAAGCGATAGGGTTTATAGATGCTAATGGTAATTGGGTCATTCAACCTCAATTTCTTAAAGCGAGAGATTTCGTTAATGGATTGGCGCCTGTTTGTTTTAATAAATTGTGGGGTTATATTAATGTTAGAGGAGAATGGATTGTTCAACCTTTGTATCCAGATGCCGAGGTTTTCAGTAAGGAAGGTCTTGCTCCTGTAAAGGTTAAGCAATGGGGTTTTATTGATAGAAATGGAAAAATGGTAATTCCTCCAAACTATGAGATCACTGTTGGTGGTTTTCAAATTTTCAATTTTAACGAAAAGGGATTTGTTAATGGTTTTGCTCGAGTAAAATCCAGTAGCGGTTGGGCTTTTATTGATACATCAGGAAACGTATTGGGCAACCGTTGGTATAGCAATTTGGAATTGTTCAGATAACTTTCATAATTCAACAGAATAAGAAATGAAATATATTTTAGTCACTGGAGGGTCAAGAGGGATTGGCAGGGCGGTTTGTGAAGTTTTTGCGAAAACCACAGATTATAAGATTTTGATAAATTACAACGCCAATAAGGATGCGGCTGAGGAAACACTTCGATTGGTCGAATCGCATGGTGGATCAGGTGAAATAATTGCTTTTGATGTTGCTATAAAATCACAGGTTGATGAAGCTTTAGGCAATTGGCAAAAAGCAAATCCAGAGGCTTGGATAGAAGTTTTGGTGAACAATGCTGGAATCACCAAAGATGGACTTTTTATGTGGATGCAGGAAGAGGATTGGTCTTCTGTGATTGACACCAGCTTGAATGGTTTTTTTAATGTTACACAGCATGTAATTCAGAAAATGCTGCGAAAAAGATATGGAAGAATTGTCAATATGGTATCCGTTTCTGGAGTTAAAGGAACGCCCGGTCAAACGAATTATTCTGCCGCAAAGGGAGCTGTTGTTGGCGCAACAAAGGCTTTAGCACAAGAAGTTGCCAAAAGAAATATTACGGTTAATGCTGTTGCTCCAGGATTCATTAAATCCGATATGACCAAGGATTTGAATGAAGAAGAATTGGTTAAATTCGTGCCAGCCAATAGGTTTGGCGAAGCTTGGGAAGTTGCAGAGCTGGTTGCTTTTTTGGCCTCTGATAAAGCTGGATATATTACAGGAGAAATAATAAATATTAATGGAGGGATTTATTCGTAATATTAAGCAAAGAGTGGTAATTACAGGAATGGGAATTCATTCTTGTATTGGGACTTCATTGGATGAGGTTACAGAGTCGTTGCGCGCTGGAAAGTCGGGAATTATTTTTGATGAAGCTCGTAAAGAGTTTGGTTATCAGTCTGGTTTAACAGGTTATGTGCCTTTGCCAGATTTGAAAAAAGCACTTTCTCGAAGGGAGCGTATTAGCATGGGTGAAGAAAGTTATTACGCATATGCGGCAACCATGCAAGCTCTCGAACAAGCCAAAATTGATAGTGATTTTTTGAGCGCTCGAGAAGTAGGTATTATTTATGGCAACGATAGCACTGGGCAGTCTGTAAAAGAAGCTGCGGATATTATGCGTGAAAAAAAAGATACTGCATTAATTGGGTCTGGCTCCATATTCAAATCGATGAATTCCACGATTACCATGAATTTGTCAACAATTTTGAAATTGCGCGGGGTGAATTTTACTGTGAGCGGGGCTTGTGCTAGTGGCTCTCATTCTATTGGATTGGGTTTCATGATGATTCAAAACGGCTTACAAGATTGTATTATTTGTGGTGGTGCCCAAGAAACCAATATGTTCGCTTTCAGTAGTTTTGACGGATTGGGTGTTTTTGCGCCCGACAATCAAGACCCGACTAAAGCTTGTCGACCCTTTGATGCCAATAGAAATGGTTTGATTCCTAGTGGCGGTGGTGCAACTTTGATTTTGGAAAGCTTGGAGTCTGCGCTGCAACGAGGTGCCCATATTATTGCCGAAGTTTTAGGTTATGGGTTTTCCTCAAATGGCGGACATATATCAACACCGAATGTTGACGGACCCAGCACAGCCATGCTTCGTGCCTTACAGCAGTCAGGTGTCAATTTTGAAGACGTTAAATATGTGAATGCTCATGCTACTTCTACGCCAGTTGGAGATGGAAATGAAGCTGAAGCAATTGCTGAAGTATTCGGGAATCATAAGCCTTTTGTAAGTTCAACGAAGTCCATGACTGGACATGAGTGCTGGATGGCTGGTGCTAGTGAAACGATTTACTCTATTCTTATGATGCAGAGTGGTTTTATTGCGCCCAACATTAATTTTGAAACGCCTGATGAACAAACAGAGAAAATAAATATTGTTCGTCAAACAGAAAACGTGGAATTTGACCTATTTTTGACCAATTCATTTGGTTTCGGGGGCACAAATTCCGCCTTAGTAATCAAAAAACACCTTTAAACATGAGTATTGAAGAGATAATTGAAAATGTGAATGAGATTCTTGTTGATGAGTTTGAAGTAGATATTGACACCATCACGCCGGATGCGAATCTGAGAGAAACCTTGAATTTGGATAGTTTGGATTATGTTGATTTGGTTGTTTCAATTGAGTCAATTAGTGGTGTTAAACTTGGAGAAGCCGATTTTAAAGAGATAGTGACTTTTCAAGATTTTTATCAAGTTTTGTTTAGCAAAGTTCAACAGAAAGAGGCTTAATGGCTAAATGGACAGGTCAATCGAAGGGCTCTCTTTTGGGTTACAAAATATTTGCGTTTCTCATTAAAAAAGGGGGCTTACTACCCGCGTATTTTGTGCTGCGTTTTGTGGCTTTGTATTATTTTCTGTTTTCGTGGAAAAGCAACAAAGCTATTTTCTACTACTTCAGAAAGCGCATGGCTTATAACTTGTGGAAATCTATTTGTTCAGTTTACAAGAGCTATTATGTCTTTGGGCAGACGCTCATTGATCGAGTTGTGATCTCAATGGGGATGATAAAAAAATTCACCTATGAGTTCGATGGCATTGACAACGTTTTTGAAGCACTAAATTCCGGATCAGGTGGAATCTTTATCAGCGCTCATGTTGGCAACTTTGAGATTTCTGAATATTTCTTCGAAGATGGTCACAAGGATATAATAATCAACGTATTGACTACAGATTTGGAGCGGGAGAACATCAAGAATTATTTGGAGAGTTTATCTATCCAATCCAAAGCCAAATATTTTGCCTTGTCTAATGACTTGTCGCATGTTTTTACTATGCATGAGGCACTTTCTCGCAATGAGTTTATTTGTGTAACTGGCGACAGATATATTGATGGAAGCAAGTATTTTGAGTCTCAATTTCTAGGAGAAGTAGCCCGTTTCCCTGCTGGACCTTTTATGATTGCGTCCAAACTCAGAGTACCAGTTATTTTTGTGTACGTAATGAAAGATTCCAATTCTCACTATCACCTTTATGGTCGACGGGCTACAGTAGACCCAAAAAACCCAAAGGTTTTATTTTATAGTTACGTCGAAAACCTCACGTGGCTCATCAATAAATACCCGCATCAATGGTTCAACTATTTTGATTTTTGGAACAAAGAGGAGTAAATCGCACACAAATTAGGTTCAATTATTTAAAGACCCCCAGGTTTTCTTGTCTGTTGTTTGGGTTCTTTAGACGGAAGTAAATAATGAAGGCCTATTTCACCAGTTAACAAGGAAAACGGACGGTCATTCAAATAATAAATACCATAACCTGCTTGAAAATTTACATCTAAAACACCAGGCCAAACATGCCAATCTACTCCTGCTCCGATACCCAAATGATATCCCCAATCTGTTCTTCCAAGGAAAATATGGTTTCCTAAATATCCAAAAAGATCAGCTCTTCTTAACTCTGAAAATCTATATAAACCAGACAAGCCAAAGCTTGCAAGCACATTACCATCTCCGTCAAAAATTGGCATACTAACCAATTGAAATCCAAATTTACTAGGTTGGTATTTGTATGAGAAGCCTACCCCAGTTGTAGTCCCCGCTTGAAAACCAACCCTATGTACAGCACGGACAATCTCATCTTGTGAAAAAGCAGTATTGCAGGAAAATAAAACCGCAAAGAATGACAAAATACTAGCCTTGTATAACTTCATATTGTTGAAATTAAAATTTGAAATACACACCAAATTCTCCTGTTAAGTTACTGAATGGGAAATCATTTACACTGTAAACGCCATAACCTGCCTGAAAAGAAAAATAAAAGAATTTAGAGGCGTATAAATTAATTCCAGCACCAATTCCTACATTGTAAATCGGGTCAGAAAAGGTAGTGCTGATGTAATGATTGCCCAGATAACCAAATAAATCTGTTTTGCGGGTCTCAAAAAATTTATACAAAACAGAGGCACCGAGCGACAGAAAATTATCTTGTGTTCTTGTATTGAAAAAGGGTGCAGTTGTTAACTGTATTCCAATGTTTTTGGGCATATAACGATATGAAAATCCAAGGCCAGTTGTAAATCCTGCATGAAGTCCAACAGCATGCGATTTTGGCTCTCTAAGTCGTGAATTGTCGTCTTGAGCATAAGTCAAGAAAACCAATGATAGTGCTGCGATTACGATTGTGTATTTCATCATTCTTGATTTTTATAATTTAAAAAATAAACCAATACCGGAGTTAAATTGTGTAAGGGGTCTGCCGGTATTAATCCTTGTTAAAGCATAACCCATTTGAATGCTTAAGATCAATTTGTCAGGAACCCATTGAAAGTCAATCCCCAATCCCAAGCTTGCATTGTAACCGGGTTGGTAGCCGATAATATCTAAAAGCGCATTTGAGCTAAATGAGTTGTACGTGTATTCATAGCCCCATTCGTTTATATAGGTATATGTAGTTGTGTTGGATATGTTGTAGGCGTTAGATATATAGGTGTTTAAGTCGAATCGCTTAGAAGAATTTAGTTTGTAAAGAGCAGTGAAACCTAAACTAACATACGAATCACCGCTTTCAAAAAAAATGGGTAAAGCGGCAATTTGAAAGCCAAATCTGTTTGGGGAATAGCGATAGGTAAATCCAGAACCTTGAGCCACACTTCGTGATAAGCCTATGTAGTGTTTTGGTGGGTCTGACTCGGTTTCCTGGGTAAACGCAATACTCACTGTTGTAATAAGCATCAAAAAAGAAAGTGCTTTTCTCATGAAAATCGTTTTTAAAGTCGGGCAAATGTAATCTGAAAAAACTTACGTTTGTAAGCAAAATGATAATCAATTGAAAATATTGAAGATTTTTACAGGCATTCAATTTCTTTTGATTTTAGCTATTTCGCTAAATACAAACTCCTTGCGTGCGCAAAGACCGCTTGAAACATTGGCTCGTATTACAGGCTTCACCAGATTGGATGATACCACGACCACGGTTAAGCCTAAACTAATTTTTGCACCAATTCTATTCTATACTCCTGATACACGATTGGCCTTAGGAGGCGTTGCTCTCAATGCTTTTCGGATTAATGCCAAAAATGATTCTTTAGCGTCAACTCGTATGTCCTATGTGAAACTCGTATCCTATTACACTCTAAATAAGCAATACGATGCTTTTGTTTCGTGGAATATTTTCACTCCCCGTGAAGATTATTTACTCAAAGGAGAATTGCGATTCAGAAGATATCCTGATCGGTTTTATGGTATTGGCAACAACTCACTTCAAGATGATGTAGAGAAATATGAATATGATTTACTGCGAATTAAATCACTTTTCATGAAACGTTTTTCGCAACATCTGTTTGTTGGTTTTGACTATGAATTTGAATTAGAATATCGTTTTAGATATGAGGTTGATGGAAATTTAGTTGCTGGAAATATCCCAGGATACAAAGGCGGACTTGGCTCTGCTCTCGGTGCCGTTGCTGTTTTTGACTCTAGAGATAATGTGCTAAATTCTTTTTCTGGAACTTTAGCAGAAATCTCTTCTTATTATTTCACCCCCATTTTAGGCAGCACTTTCAAGTTTTTTGAGTTGAATGGAGATTTTCGAAGATTTGTTCAAATTCGTCCACGCCATGTTTTGGCATTTCATTCGTCTATGAGATTTTTGTTTGGTCAAGCTCCTTTTCTGGACTTATCAAGATTGGGCGGGGAAGATATTTTGAGGGGATATCCAAGCAATAGATTCATAGATAAAAATTTAATTGTTACCCAACTTGAATATCGTTTTCCTCTTTTTTGGCGATTGGGCATGACGACCTTTGCAGGAGCAGGTGATGTGTTTAATCACTTTGATGACCTATCATGGTCGCAAATGAAATTCTCAGCTGGACTTGGATTGAGATTGTTGGTGAACCCGAAAGAAAGAGTAAATGTTCGATTGGATTACGCCCGCGGTAGAGAAGGGGGTTATTTTTACTTCTCAGTTTCTGAGGCTTTTTGAGTGGTTATTGGTGTGTATGTCTCATCAAATTGAATACGATTTAAAACAAAGACGACAAAAAGCGACAAGGTCATATACAGAAACACCAAATATGTTAGTCCAAACCCGTAAGCATCAACACCAAACCAACCATTGTTTATATAAATCATTCCAAGTCCAACGAAATATCGAAATGTCTCAAACAATGGCGCTTTAATATTTCCTTCCGCAAATTCTGCAAGCGCATAAACAGAAATAAACATATATATGCCATACCAGTAAATACCGGGCACTCCGATTTCTGCCAAATTTCCGAAAAAGTACAGCCCTAAGAGAATCATTACCACAAGTTGAAACATTGACCAAATTTGAACATATTTTGGCGTCTTTGGATTGAATTTCTCAAAGTGATACACATCCTCAATTTTTGAAACTGGATATCTGGCTTCAAGATCTGCGGGTCGCCATCCTGTCGGTTTGAACCATATTCTGAATTTATCTTCCCACGATTTTGTTCTCCACGCATCAAGAAGAAGCAGCCACAAATGTTGAAAATTGATTTTAATTGGATTCCATGTGCGTGCTGGTCGAGTGATGCCATAAACCGGCGTTACATCATCCAATTCCTCCTGAAATGTGCCAAACCATTTGTCCCAAAAGATGAAAATGGCGGCGTAGTTTTTATCCAAATACTCGGAATTCATCGCATGATGCACGCGGTGGTGAGAGGGTGTTACTATGATGTGTTCCAAAAAACCCATTTTGCCAATGTGGCGTGTGTGGTACCAAAATTGTAAAAACAAATGCAAGGGCGCTATGATGGCGATGACCTCCGCGGGCACACCAATAAGGGCTGCAGGCACTAAGAAAAATGTGAAAAGATTGAAAAACTGCGAAATGCTTTGGCGAAGTGCACATGGCAAATTAAATTCTTCGCTGCTGTGGTGCACCACATGTTTGTTCCAAAAAATATTGATTTCATGCGCCCAACGATGCACCCAGTATGCTTGAAAATCGAGCACAATAAAAGCAATGGCGATAGATATCCAGGTGGTTTCGATATTAAAGAATGCAATTTCTCCAACAAGCCATTCATAGGTGAGAATGGAAATACTCAAGCCCAATACATCTTTGGTGATATTAGTGATTCCTGAGAGCAGACTTGAAAACATATCCATTGTTGGTGTATAGTCGCGTTTCACAAATACACCATAAAGTTTTTCGATTAGAATTAAGCCCAAGAAAAAGGGAATAGCGATGAGCAGTATTTTTCCGTAGGTTTCCATGGGTCAATTTCGCGTTACGAAAATAATAAATTCCGATTCACCGTTTTCAATATCCTGTTGTTTAAACAAATAAAATGCTGTTGATATAGTTGTAGTGATTTTCAGGATATTTGTCTCATGAAGCGTTATCTCCTCATTTTCAAAAACAAATTTGTGCTAGCCACTACAATTTTTTTGGTGTATGCCTTGTTTTTAGATGACGTTGATGTGTTTATGATTTTCAGCAAGCAAAGCCGTTTACGCCAATTGGAACAGCAGAAAATTGAGTTGGCCGACAAGTTGAGTGAGATTGAAAATATGCAACGTGTTCTTGATAATGCGTATTCTTTAGAGAAATTCGCTCGTGAGGAGCGTTTCTTTCACAAGGCAGATGAAGATGTTTTTGTTATCGACTTGGCGGATTAACCAAATGCTTTGACCTCTTTTCATTCCAAATCGTGGCGCTGTAAAACATTGCTGTAAATAATTTTCAGTTGCTCAAGCACCTCATTTTGTGCAAATTGCTTTGCAGTATTGGTCAAATCTTTTCGATTACTATCTGTTGTTGAAGTTAAAATTCTATTTTCCATAGCGGTTGTTAAGGCATGTACATCTTGTCGGGGAACAATTTGTATAATGCGCTGGTCTAAATCATGCGCAATGCCGACCTGTGTGGTGATGATTTGTAAACCTGAGCTAAGTGCCTCAATCAAAACACAGCTGTATGTTTCAAATTCCGAGAAAAGCACAAAGCAGTCACTATCTCTATATGCTTGTGCAACCGCTTCATGTGTAAGGTTTTCAATGATCTCAATACCCTCAGTGAATTCATTTTCATCAATATAATGTTGCAGATATTCGGATTCTCCGTCTGTAATAATTTTTAAAAAAGCTTGTGGGTAGTTCTTTTTTACACGAGAAAAAGCTTCAACGATGCCTTTCACATTTTTGAATTTTTCGTCAAGTCCAGAAACATGGATAAATGTGTAATGGTCGCGTTTAACAAGTCGCTTTTCAGGATAGAACAAATTCAAATCAACAGGAAGAGGAAGTACCGTGTGCACCAAATGCGGTTCAACTTTTAAAATTTGCTTTTCTAAAAATGGCGAAACAGCAATAACCAATCGCGCTTTTTTCAAGGTGCTTACAATAAGCCTTTTTTTGAGCGATGTCCACCGGCGTTGTTCGTAGTCGGAAAAGTCTGATGAATGCTCGTGAATGATAAAGTTGACCTTAAGTTTTTTGGAAACATATTCGAATTCTTTACCTTTTGGAAAACTAACGTGCGCATGAATTAAATCTGGTTGAGATTTTAGTTTTTTAATTGCTTCGTCAAGAGTGCTTTTGTAGATGGCAATTTGTTTGAATCCTTTAAAAAGTCCTGTCGGTTTAGGATAATACCCTATGATTTCATGAAATCCATCTTCATGATATTCTTCAAAATAACTGGCATCAATACCGTCTCGTGATTTGATAAAAATGACACTTACTGTAAAGTATTTTGAAATCCATTTCGCAAAACGTTGGATGAAAATACCAGAAGCTGGCGCGGTAACATTCGGATACCACGAACTCAAAACCAATATGTGTAAGTTTTTTCGAGTTGCCATTTTAAAAAGAAGTGTAAATTTACTCAATTTAATTTACGAGAAGTATGAAAAAATTATTAGTCGTTGGTGGCTTACTCTTTTGTTTACATGTTTTTGCTCAAAAAGAATATGTGTTGTATGATACTAAAGGAAAAGAGGTGAGCATCGAAAAAATGTTCAAAGAAGCGCAGCAAAAATCATGGGTGTTTTTTGGCGAATTTCATAACAGTTCTACGATTCATAGAATACAATTCTTGTTGACCAAGCACCTCCACAAAGTACATGGAGACAAGTTAATGGTTGGCGCTGAAATGTTTGAGTCGGACAACCAAGATATTATAAATGAATACTTTGCAGGCATTATCAACACCAAATATTTTGAAGACGAATGTCGTTTGTGGACCAATTACAAGTCGGATTATAAACCTATTGTGGAGTTCTTGAAAACGAATAAACTGTCCTTAATTGCCACAAATATACCAAGGCGTTATGCGCATGCCGTACATTATAACGGCTTAGATGTTTTGGATAAATTGCCCGAACATGTCAAGCAGCTTTTTCTTCCTAATTTGCCAGTGATTATTGATACTACTTTGAGTAGCTATGCTGAAATTAAACAAATGTCGATGCATGGGGGCAAATTTATGCTCGAGGCGCAAGCCGTAAAAGATGCTACAATGGCTCATTTTATGATAAAATACTGGCAAACCGGAAAAGTTTTTCTCCATCTCAATGGCGCATTTCACACCAATAAATATGAGGGCATTATTTCCTTTCTCCCAAAAGAATGGCTACGCAAAGACATGTTGGTAATCAGCATGGTGACCCAAAAAGATATCGAAAAACTCGAAGACGAAAACAAAGGCCTTGGGGATTTTATCTTCTGCTTTGAAGAGGATTATGC
>DIUF01000022.1:0-908 GCA_002422285.1 Flavobacteriales bacterium UBA6165
ACTTCCTTCAACCAATTCGTGATTACTGCTTCGGTAACACTCTCTCCCATTTTGGGTAAACGAATTTCTATCTGTGCCATAAAATTTCTATTTCGAGGCGCAAAGATACGTTTTTTATGTTGAATATTATGGTTCTCTAGAATATAAGGACGCTAAAATTTGATGAATTTAGTTGCTTCCGAAAAGTTTTCTAAAAAGAATGAGCATGTCAACCTGCCATTTGTAATCTTTGGCATAAATCAGGTTGATTTTTTGCAGTTCGCTTTCAGATAAATTGGATGCATGGTCAAATTGATTGGCAGCACTGAAAACACCTTTTCTGATATTTGGCAGCACTTTCGACCCAGTGGCTTGTCCTGCATATCCCACCCAGGTCAATTTTCCAAACAAAACCTTTAACACAGCGATAAAGCTTAGTTTTATTCGGATGAACAAGAAAATACTCAGTGGAGAAAACAGAATTAGAAAAAGAGAAGTTAGCACATCGAAAGTCCGTTTTGCTCTTTGATGGCGGGCTTCACTTATGGCATTGATGTTCATCAAATACAATTCGCCCGGATGATCAATAGAATTGCTTCCGATAATAAATGAACTCTCAGGTTGCGCAATTTTAAAAGCCAGATTGGACTTACTGATTGTTGACATCCAAGCAATAATTTCTTGCGCCGAGGTGTCCTTTGCACAAAAAATCACCTCATCTACTTTGTGAATCTCAACAATTTCGCTCAGCTGGGATATTGAACCTATCGACTCTGATGATTTCTCATTGCCCGAGGACACAAATTTCATTTTTGAAGCTGTGAGTTCCATGCTTTTCAAGACTTGGGCCACACGAACACATTCCTCTGGAGAACCAACGATTACTTTAATTTTATCTGTTTTCACCTTGAGAAACTTGCCACTTGGTA
>DIUF01000022.1:986-38835 GCA_002422285.1 Flavobacteriales bacterium UBA6165
ATCCAAGAAACAGGTCGGTCATAAGCGCCCGAAAAAAAGAACGAAACGAGCCAAATCAGCGTGTAACCCGGCAATGCGAAACGCAATATTTCAACAGGAAATACTTTGTCGTTTTCTTTGAAAAAATTGCTCAGAACAAACAACAAAATGAGTGAAGCCGCAAAATCCAGCAAGCCCAAAGCCGATTTCGAAACCAAACGACGTGCAATGGCCAATCCCGCTCTAAAATAAACCGCAGAATTAATCAAGAACGAGAACAGTTTGGCGTTGTTCTGAGAAAAATGCTTGTTTGCGAAAATTATCATGGCGCGGTAGAAGACAAACACATAATTAACGCTGCTTTTTTTGGTGCTCTCGCCTTTGTAGTGGATAATCCGAGTGTCAGGGAAATAATAGTTCTTATAACCTGCTTGCACAATTCGATAGGACAAATCGATGTCTTCACCGTACATAAAGAATGCTTCATCGAGCAATCCAATTTCATCCAAAACACTTTTACGCATCATCATGAAAGCACCACTCAAGATTTCAATCTCGTGGGTTTCAAATTCGCTGAGATAGCCCAAGTGGTATTTGCCAAAGGTGCGCGATTTTGGAAACAATGAGGCTAAACCAAAAATTTTATAAAATGCCACGGCGGGCGTTGGCAATCCGCGTTTCGATTCAGGCAAAAATTTTCCGCGACCATCCAACATGCGAACGCCCAATCCTCCGGCTTCAGGATGCGCATTCATGAAATCAATCGTGAGCCGAAAAGTCATTTCCTCTACCACTGTATCTGGGTTCAAGAGCAAGACGTACTCCCCCTGCGCCATTTTCATACCTTGGTTATTCGCCTTAGAAAAACCGAGGTTTTCTTTATTAAAAATGTACGGAATTTCAGGAAATTTATCGCGCATCATGTCGTCCGAACCATCAACGGAATTGTTGTCGATTACGATAATTTCAACGCGGGCATGTTCGGCTGCTTTGAGGCAAGAGTTCAAACATTGCTCTAAAAAATAGGCAACGTTATAATTGACAATGATGACGGATAACTCTGGCTTCACTTTCTGATTTTGGCGCGGACTTTATAATTTTGGTCGATGCGAACTTGAATGTCCTGAAAAACAACTTGATCTGTAATGGTTCGCACGCGAAGACTGAAATTTTCTTTAGAAATATAGTCTTTCAAATTTTCCTCGTCAATATCACAGAAAAACGATTTCAAAGAGGTTTCAGGAATGTTTTGTTTGTATGCAACTCGTTTTTCATCAAGACCAGGTGCTTTAATGAAAATTTCAATTTCATTCAAAAAATCAAAATCGGCACTTGATGGATTGACAATTGAAATTTTCAATTCGCTCATTTGAATGCTGCTGATTCTTTTTGTGCTGGTGCCTTCCGACTCGAAAGTGGCTTCGGCATTGGTCTCAATTTCTGGTGAATTGACATTGAAAGGTAAATTGATGCCAAACTGCGATGGAATGACTACATCAATCGAATGATCCACATTAAAAGTTCCCAATCTGCCACAACTAGACAAAAGAACTATCGAAAGCGAAAAATAGAATAATCTCTTCATTATCAATTATTTTCTATGGCAATACACGAAATTTCAATAGGCACTCCCATAGGCAAATCGGCTACTTGAACCGTTTCGCGTGCAGGAAAATCGCCCGTGAAATACTGTGCATAAACGTTGTTGATTTGTGAAAATTGCCCCATGTCTTTGATGAAGATGCTCATTTTCACCACATGTTTCATCTGCATTCCAGCTTCTTCAACCAAAGCTTGGATGTTTTGCATCACGCGGTGTGTGGCGTTTTCAATGCTATCCAAAACCAAATCGCCCGTTTGTGGATTGAGCGGAATTTGTCCACTGACATATAAGGTACCGTTTGCCTTTACCGCTTGGCTATAGGGACCAATGGGTTTAGGTGCACCGGGAATACTGAAAATTTCTCGCATTTTTCTAGGAATAGGCTGCAAAAATAAGGAATTATGATAGAATTACCCGCACGGCGTAAGTTTTCCTAATTTTGCGCTTCATCCAAATGCACCATGGCCGTATTGCTAATAGACAATTTCGATTCCTTTACCTACAATTTGTACGATTACATCTGCGATTTGGGCTATGAAGTGAAAGTGGTTCGCAACGACGAATTCGACCCCAATGATTTTGGGAAGTACTCGCACATTGTGCTCTCGCCCGGACCAGGTTTACCAAAAGATGCCGGCTGCATGATGGACTTAATCGACAAAGCCTTGGGGCAGGTGCCTATTTTAGGCGTTTGTTTGGGCATGCAAGCCTTGGGTTTACATTTTGGTGAGCGCTTATACAACTTAGAGCATGTACGTCACGGGATTCAGATGGTGTGCCATCAAATACAAGCAAACGTGCTGTTTCAAAACGTTCCTGAAACTTTTGAAGTGGGTTTGTATCACTCTTGGGCCTTGGACATTTCGGGTGATGTACTAAAAATCACTGCACGTTCTCACGAAGGTATTGTGATGGCGGTTGAATCTGTGGAAAACAAGTGCTTCGGAGTTCAGTTTCATCCAGAGTCTATTATGACGCCGTGGGGGAAGGAGATTTTGAGAAGTTTTTTGGAGTTTGAAAATTGAAATCCTCAAAACTCCATAAGCGCTTTACGACCCAAAAACCGATAGAAAAACCAGCACTCGCGCAAGTGATTCAAAAATGAGCGCAGTCGGCTCCATTGGTAAGTAAGAATAGTTTTCATTTTTTCTCCGTGTAATCCGCTGCAAAGTTGCGGCAAGGAAAATTGCTGTGCAACAGGAAAAACCCTGTTTTTTTTACCAGCAATTATCAAATGATAGATAAACGGTAGTGAATACTTTCTTTGCTTATGTTACTTATTTGCCTTTTGTGGTTCGATTGACTTGTTTTTACCACCTAAGTAACATAAGAAACATAAGCGTTGATGCAGATTTTATTTCCTTATGTTCCTCGTGTGCCTTTTCCCGTGAGTCGGGACAAGTTGTGGTTCGATTGACTTATTTTTACCACCTAAGTAACATAAGAAACATAAGCGCTAATGCAAATTTCAGGAACAGCAGTACTTAAGTTTTGATATCGCATTCCAAGCGTTTTGATGGCTTATCTAAACAAAAAAAGTCTGCCTTTTTACGGACAGACTTCATAACAACTAACATGTTGCGTTTTATTCTACCACTTCTGCTTCAGGTGTTCCCTCATCGCTTTTTGGTGGATTGTTTTTCTTGTTTTGTTTAGGCTGATTTGAGGACGTTTTATAATCCTTGTTGTCAGCTGCTGGTTGATTCGCCAAATAGGTCGGCAAATTCAAGCCCGCCATATTGAACAAATCATTCAAAGGTGGCACAGACTTCATCAATCCTGCTACAAAGTTGGCTGTTGACGTGTTGCCATTATCGCCATTGTTTCCACCATCCCAAACAGTAACTTTATCAATTTTGATATTTTTCACCGCTTCCACTTGAGTTCTCACCAATTCTGGTAATTTCTCGATAAGCAACAACTGGAAGGCTTTGTTTGGATCGCCCGCAGCAGCAGCAACCACTTGGCGGTAACCTTCTGCTTGTTTGGTCAAAATCTCATACAAACCACGTGCCTCGGCATCCATTTTAGCAAAAATCGCATCGGCTTCACCTTTGGCTTGTTCTCTCGTTTTTTCGGCTTCGGCTTGTGCATCAATAATGGCGCGTTGCTTGGCGATTTCAGCGGGTACAACAATGTTTGCATTTTGTGTAGCACGCTCTCTTTCAGCACGTTGTCTTTCCGCTTCTTGCTCTGCTTTATAGGCTTCCTCCAAGGCTTTCGCTTGTTGTACTTTTTCTGCAGCAATGGCAATTCTCAAAGCCTCCGCTTCACGCTCACGACGCTTGGCTTCTGAATCGGCCACTTGAATTTTCGCTAAGTTTTCACCTTGCACAGCAATCGCATTGGCTTCAGAAATCTTCACACGACTATCTCTATCTGCCTCAGCTTTACCAATTTGCTCATCTCTCACTGCACCAGCAATGCTCACTTCTCTATCTTTTTCAGTGTTTGCAATTTGAACGTCGCGATCACGATTGGTTTCTGCTATTTGAACATCTTTTTCTCTGTCAGCAATAGCCTTACCTGTTGCCCCCATTTTTTCTTGTTCAGCAACACTAACAATCGCCTCGTTGATGGCTTTTGCAGCGGCTTCTTTACCCAAAGCCTCGATGTAGCCCGATTCGTCTTTGATATCCGTAACGTTTACGTTGATCAATTTCAAACCGATTTTTTTCAATTCCGTATCCACGTTTTTAGAGATGTTGTCCAAGAATTTATCGCGGTCGGAGTTGATTTCCTCAATAGTCATGGTAGCAATCACCAAACGCAACTGACCAAACAAGATATCTTTCGACAATTCTTGGATCTGGTCTGGCTTCAAGCCCAACAAACGCTCGGCAGCAGAACCCATGGTATCTTGGTCAGTAGAAATGGCAATCGTAAATCGACAAGGCACATCCACACGGATATTTTGGCGAGAAAGTGCATTGGTCAAATTCGCTTCAATGGAAATGGGTTTCAAATCCAAATAGGCATAATCTTGAATAACCGGCCAGATAAATGCGCCACCACCGTGCACACATCGGGCAGAAGTACCACCAGTACGGCCATAAACCACCAAAATCTTATCCGAAGGACAACGTTTGTAGCGCGATGCTAAAACTAAAAACACGGATACTATTACCGCAACTATTACTATAATGAGTGTCCCAGGATTGGCGAACGACTCAAGTTGCATTAAAAAGTGAGAAGATAAATTCATATTGAAATTGTATTTATTGATTTTAAAGTCTAGTTACTAAACATAGATTTTCACTGAGCGTATCAACCACGCGAATGGCTGAACCAGAAGGCAAAGCATCGCCATCGGTAACGGCGTCAAATTCCTTTTGTGACCCGCCTATGGAAATCTGAATTTTCCCATAGCCAGAACGATTTGCAGGAATGGTGAGGTAAACAGAACCCGTTTTGTTGATAGAGTCGGTGATTTTCACGGTGTTGTCTTCTTGAAACTTCATCAATTGACGCATGATAAAAAGAAAGAGCAGCAAAAAGAATACACCAGTTAAAACAGCCACGAAAATCAGCCAACCGCTCTTGCTTATCATTCCGGAAAATGAAATTCCACCCCAACCGAAGCCCAACAAAAAGTTAATCAAGTTACGAAATGAAAGTAGCTGAAAAGGACCATCAGCATCGATATCGCTATCAAAATCGGCATCCACACCATCAGCAGCATCGCCACCCATTAGCGTCAGTACCAATTGAATTACGAAAATCAAAGACGCTGGCAAAGCCACATACCAAAACATTTTTATGGTTGGATCGGCGCCAGATAAAAATTCAAACATAAGCTTAGGATTAAATTAAACATGTAAATTCATAACATCTTGAAAGAGATTGTAGCCTCGTTCTTCCATTTCCGCGCTAAAACCAGGTAAGTCTTTTTTGTTCTGAGCAGCATACAGTCTTCCCAACATTTCCTCGTGAAACTCAACTATTTTATTAACCAAAGCATCACTTTGCTCTGTCAATGCACTGTTTTCCAATTGAATTGAGAAAGCCTCTTCCACCAATTCGTTGACCATTTGGTTCAACTTTTTTTTCGCTATTCTTCTACTTGCCATTGTTTTTAATTTAAGACTTCGAATTTACATTTTTTTTGCTCATTCTACAGGAGAAAAAAGGAAATTTTAAAGAATTATTCAGGTGTCAAGTGAAATCG
Source organism: Flavobacteriales bacterium UBA6165 (assembly GCA_002422285.1). Classification (GTDB taxonomy): domain Bacteria; phylum Bacteroidota; class Bacteroidia; order Flavobacteriales_D; family Crocinitomicaceae; genus UBA6165. The sequence goes on from DIUF01000022.1 coordinate 6,737, forward strand.
TTTTCAATCGTGTCTTTTTTTTGTCACCTTTGTTCACCAAAAAGACCAATTATGAAGGGAAATAATAAAGTAATACGCGGATGGATTTTTTACGACTGGGCAAACAGCGTTTACAATTTGGTTATTTCATCAGCCATTTTCCCGATTTTTTATTCCAACATAACCAAGGCTCATTATTTGGAGCACAATCCAGATTTGAATTGGACGGAAGGTATGCCCGTTTTGGTAGATTTCTTTTCCTTAAAAATTGACGCCGACACACTCATCGCTTATGTTTTCTCGGCCTCATTCCTGACGATTAGTTTGCTCTCCCCCATTCTATCGGGTGTTGCCGATTATTCAGGTTCCAAAAAACGCTTCATGCAATTCTTCTGTTATCTCGGAGCATTGGCTTGTATTTCCTTGTATTGGTTCGACCCAAACAACATGGAATTGGGGATGTTATCCATATTCTTCGCCAGCATAGGTTTCTGGAGCAGTTTTGTGTTTTATAACGCTTATTTGCCTGAAATTGCTGAACCCGACGATCACGATAGAATTTCAGCACGCGGCTATTCAATGGGATATTTTGGCAGTATGATTTTGTTGATTATCTGCCTCGCTATGATTATGGGCATTGATAAATCTTACACCAAATATTCTTTCATTCTTGTCGGTATTTGGTGGATGGGTTTTGCACAAATCACTTTCCGTGTGCTGCCGAGCTCAAAAAGCAAAGGTGTTGTGGATAGAAAAATTCTCTTCAAAGGCTTTGGCGAATTGAAATTGGTTTTCAAGGAATTTTCGAAAACCGTTCGATTAAAAAAATATCTGCGTTCGTTTTTCTTTTTCAATACAGGCGTACAAACGGTGATGCTAATGGCCGTATATTTCGCCAAAAAAGCCATTGTTTGGCCCACAGATTCAGCCGATTCAGGATTGATCATCGCCATTTTGTTGATTCAACTTTTGGGTGCTGCGGGAGCATATTTGATGTCCTTTGTGTCCACAAAAATTGGGAATCTTAAAACCCTGCGCATCGTGGTGGTTGGCTGGATTTTGATTTGCGTGTATGCTTATTTCATCATACTGCCCTACCAATTCTACATTTTGGCTTGCTGTGTAGGTGTGGTAATGGGCGGCGTTCAAGCCATGGCGCGCTCTACTTATTCCAAATTCCTGCCAGAAACTCAAGACACCGCTTCCTATTTCTCCTTTTACGACGTAACTGAAAAACTGGGCATTGTCCTCGGTACGCTTTTCTACGGTTTGATGTATCAATTGACCGGAAATATCCGCATGTCGGTGGTGTCTATTGCAGCATTTTTTGTGATTGGGTTTGTGTTTTTGCTCCTTGTGCCGAGAGTGGAAACGGGCGAAGTTAAAGGAGGATATGTGGATAATGAGTAGGCTGCTGGCTATTAGCCTATCGAGTGCGCGAGGTACGAGCGTGTATCGAGATAGGCGGTTAGCGGTTGATTCACCATGGCGGAGTAGTTCGCTGTGTTTCAGTATCAAAATTTAACTTAAAAGTGAATTGACTTGAATTTTATTTTTAAGAATCAATACCCAACGATGAATATGAAAAACTTCATTATTTTAAGCCTTATGCTTGTGGCTCTCTTGCCGCTATGTTACTCGTGTAATTTCTTTTTAGATGAAGATGAGGGAATTAAGAGAACTATGTCTGTTCGTATAGAACCACAACAAAACGCTGACGCATTTGAAATCTGTCAACAAAAGTATAATTTGGAGTTTGTTTCCGTGAGCATCGAAATGCGCAAAAGAATTGACGACAATTTTGAAGAGCCCTATTATTGCTCTGGAGCGATTTACATTTGGAAAAACAACAAAAAAATCGACTCCTTGATATATGCCAATTTCGAACCTGTTGGTGGTGATTATGGTCTGAGGGTTCATGAGGAGTTAATCAATGGCTGTTTGATTATCACGAAACACGGCGATTATGATGGCGAAACCATTTTTATCAATCCAGAGGGGAAAATTAAAAAATGTATTGGTGGAATTCCGCATTATTCCAAAAACAAAAATTGGGTAATATCTTTCTACGAATCAGATTTGGGTGGATTTTCAATTTTCGACTTGGGAAATTTTGAAGAGATATTCAGCGAATCCGATAGTGAAAATCATGGAATAGCATTGGCTGAAAACGCTAATTTGTTATTTCTTCAAATGCAAAACACCGATGATTTAGTACCTAAATATTTCAGTTTCGATGCTAAAACAAAAGTATTAAGTGAGGCCAACCCCGAAGATTTTAAAAAAGCTAAAGAACTTAAAAGTATTGAGGATTATATGAATTATGTTGTTTTTTGTGGGTGTAAAGCGCTTGAGCAATAACATATCAACTCACAAAACCCAAGCATATATTTAAACCATACTTTCTTAAAAGATAAACCCAAAAAATAGTGGGATACTGCAGTTGAAATCTCAATGCGATATTTTTCAATATTTATTCTAATTTTATGTTGTCTGTTTATTTCTGAAATTTATTCTACATTAGCACACTTTTTGGCTGAACTTAATATAACCAATGCTTTTTGAAGTATTGAGTTTTGCTTCTGAACCAATTTGTTTGATAAATAAACTAAAAAAACAAAAAATGAAAAAATTCAATGTAATGCTGTTGGCATCCCTATTGTTTGGTATTGCCAGTTTATCGGGTTGTAAAAAAGAAAATCAAATTAACAAAAACCTTTGGAAAGGTGATGGAACCTGGAATATTGATGTTTCAGAATTTAAGTCCACGTCGACTCACTATGACGAAGACAATTATGAAAATTACGGAACAAATACGGGTACCATTAAATTCAATGAAGATGGAACAGGTATCATGACTCATGCTGGTTCTACATCCCCAATCACTTATACCAATACTGACAAGCTGTTGACTATAATTTTTGTTGATGTTGATGGAACATTTGACGAGTCTGATAAGTTTGATTTTGAAATAGTATGGAAAAAGAATTCCCTAGAGTTGGAATATTTCAAAAGTGTAACATATTCTGATACTCCAAATGGAGTTACTGTTAATGTAACATCTACAACCCTTTGGAAACTTAAATTAAGTAAAAATTAAATAACTCGTAATCTAAGTTTCTTATAATCACTAAACAGCACATGTTTAGTGATTTTTTTTTGCATAATGCTCAGGTTTTATCTTGTTCCGTGTGAAGCAAAACAATTCTAGAAATTGATTTGATTTAAAAAAGCAATGAAGTTATCCCAAATCGAAAAGAGTTTATCAATTCACAAAATCCCAGCTCAAGCCCATTCGGATAAAAAACGGACGAAAAGCGATTCCTTCCACCATGGATGTGCGGGTTTCGAATAAAGTGTTGATCCGATTCACAGAAACAAAAAAGCGAAATCGATCCATTTGTAAATTCACGAAGGCGTTTAGCATCATGTTGGTGGATGGCAACAATGGATTGGCAGTGTTTTGCGCAAAAACACCCAATTCGGGTTGGTAAGCAAAAACTTGGTAGCCATCAAAATAGTGGAAATCAACACCCGTGGCTACTTTCAAACGCTGGGCCTTGAACAAAGCGCCATCAAGGAAAAGTCGCGTGTTCAAATGATAATCAGGTGCACCCAAGAGTTGTTTTTCGCCAGTGAAATATCGTGCACTCCCCTGCCAAACCAATTTTTTCCATTGCACATTCCAAGATAAACTGGGCGATAGAAACTGTTGCTGACCATCAAAATTCCAAGCTGCGTTTTGCAAATAATAGAGATTCGTGACATTCATATACGCCACGCCTGCCTGAATTTTTTGTTTCTTGCCGTAGCCAATTTGTCCCTCGAGTTTGAAACGCGTTGAAGGATTGATGGATTGATTCGAATAATCGTATTCCAAAGCATTTCCGCGGTACAAGAGTTGGAAAAACTCAGGGAAAGTTCTGTCGAATAGCATGTTACCACCAACATTCAACTTTTCAGTAATCCCATAATTGATTCTTGCAAAATTCTGGAATTCACCCGGCGTTCCTAAAAGAAAATAGCGCACTTTGGCATCCAAATCGAAGCGATTTTTATTGAATTTTAAGGCGCCCACCAAATAACCATCCAAACGTTCGGCGCGTTTCCCAAAATTGTAATATTGGAAAAAATCAAAAACAAATCCGCCATAAATCTGCATCCCTAAAGCCTTGAATTGAAGACCATTCTCCAATAATACATGAGGCTCCTCCCATGAATCACGTGTTTTCATGGAGTCGATTAACCAATTTGGATAGTTCTGGCCAATCAAAGAATCCTGAAATCGGCGTTGAAATGTATGAAAACCTGGTTGGAGGACATATTTCAATGATTTGGTAGAATCGTCGAGTAAGGCATATTCAGTTCGCCACGAGACCTGAGCGCGTCGTGTCCTAACGGATGCATTTGCGCGATTTGCTTGAACTTGAACCAACAAAGCATTGTTATTCAACAAGTTTGTGCTGTCCAATCCAAAATTCTCGAGATAATTATCAAAGCCAAAATACGCTTCTAAAAACGAATTGATTTTGCCCTTGTGATAATGCAAATTCAAGGAGATATCATTGCTCAAAACCTCAGAACGGCGCATCAAAAAGCCAGCACTTGGTCGATCGCTAACGGCTCGATGCAAACGAAAAGAAAGATTAAAATGCTTGCCAACATTCTGGGAATATCTCAAATCCAGCACTTGTTCACCTCCTCCACCAAAGGAATAATAAAATCCAGCATAAGGCAAAGCTGTGTAGTGATAATTGGCGCGATAAACAGGTCGTTCATCGACGAAAAAGTAGCGATAGGTACCGAAATTATTCAAGCTCTGAAAATAAGGCAAGACTCCTCTACCATTGTTGAAATAACTTGGAAATTGACCGTAATACGCCACATCCAAGGAGTCAATGTGCTTGGTTCCGCTGCGGTGTTCGAAGAATAAAGTGTCAATTTCCGGGGTGAATGTTGCGCGATTCACAAAATCGAATTGGGAGAACGCGGGAAAAGCGAAAAGAAAAACAAAAAAAACACTTTTCAGTTTGTGGAACAAAAGAGACTTTATCATTTGCGGAACAGAGAACAAACTAAACCCATGTAAATCATCTCGCTTGAGATTTCTCCCCTTCGGATCGAAATGACACCGCACGAGGTTTAGAGAGAGAAAAAAGTGCGGCTTCGCCGCACTTTTTTCTCCACCACGCACAGGAGCAAATGTCATTTCGAACGGAGTGAGAAATCTCGTCTTAGCCATATTACAAGTTAATCAATTAAATTTGATTTTTTTAAAAACTTCATTTGTATTCTCTATTTCCCATTCAGCTCAAGCGCTCGGAAAGTATTCAACATCAAAGAAACAATGGTCATGGGACCTACACCGCCAGGCACAGGAGTCATAGCTGAGGCCAATGGAGAAACATCATCAAAATCTACATCTCCACAAAGTCGCCAGCCGCGTTCACGAGAGGGGTCGTCGATGCGTGTTGTACCGACATCGATAACAACAGCACCGGGCTTCACCATATCTTTGGTTATAAAACCGGGCTTACCCAAAGCGGCAACCAAAATATCTGCTGATGCGCACAGTTCCTCAAGATTTTGCGTTCGAGAATGCGCCAAAGTCACCGTACAATTTCCAGGATTCGTGTTTCTGCTCAACATGATACTTAATGGTGTGCCCACGATATTACTTCGACCAACGATAACACAGTGTTTTCCAGAAGTTTCGATGTTATTTCGTTTCAACAATTCCATGATTCCAGCAGGCGTTGCAGGTAAAAAACCCGGCAAACCGAGCACCATATTCCCAAGATTTATCGGATGAAAACCATCAACATCTTTCATCGGGTCGATGGCGCGTGTAATTTTTAGTTCATCGATGTGTTTGGGCAAAGGCAATTGCACGATAAAACCGTCAATTTCTGGGTTGTTGTTCAAATCATAAACCACCTGCAACAATTCTTCTTCGGAAATGGATTCATCGTATCTCAAAAGCGAACTGCCATAACCAATTTCTTCACAAGCTTTCACTTTTGCGCCAACATAGGTCAGTGAACCGCCGTCGTTGCCAACCAAAACTGCTGCCAGATGTGGAATTTTTAGTCCTTTGGATTTTCGTTCAGCTACTTTTTGTGAGAGTTCTAGCCTGATTTCTTCTGCAGTTTTTTTACCGTTGAGCAACAACATAAATTGAAATTTTGACAAAGATAGGAAGATAAAGACGAAAATCAACGATGATTAAAAACTTGTCATAATTTGATTATTTTTGTGGCATGCAAGATGAGCGCAAAATATTTTCATTGACCCAACTCACAACGTCCTTGGAGAATTTCATCATGCAAAATTTTGGCTCAAAATCCTATTGGGTTGCCGCTGAAATCACAAAAATCAACCACAAAGGTGGACATGTTTATTTGGAGTTGGCGGATAGCGAAAGCGGACAATTGCTTTCTCAATTCAATGCTCATTTTTGGTACAGCAATTATCAGAAATCTGTTCAACAATATGGCTCTGAAGTTGCGGAAATCATGCAAACTGGTAACAAGGTACTTTTTTCTGTTCGCATAGATTACCACAAAATATTCGGTTTAAAATTGAATATTTTGGAAATCGATCCGAGTTATTCCTACGGGGAAATGGAACGACAAAAGCAACGCACCATTGAAAAGCTGAAATCCGAAGGCATCTACTTCAAACAAAAGAGCCTGGTTATCAAACAAATAAGTAGAAGAATTGCATTGATTTCATCGCCAGACACTTCAGGCTACCGCGACTTCATGAACGAGCTTTTCGAAAATAATCTTTATAAGAATTTCAAAGTCAAAGTTTTTCCTTCATCTGTGCAGGGCAACGAAGCCAAACATGAGCTCATCAAACAAATTATAGAAGCACAGCAATATGATGTTGATGCCATTGTAATCATCCGCGGCGGAGGAAGCAAAACAGATTTGAATATTTTCAATGACTTCGACTTGTGCAAAACAATCGCACTCTGCCCCATTCCTGTTGTATGTGGCATTGGTCATGAAACAGATGATGTTGTGGCCGCACATGTGAGTCGTTTGGATTGCATCACACCTACTGCTGCTGCGAAACATTTTTACATACAAATCAGTAGTTTTCTGAGTGAGTTGCGTAGTACTTTCGACCAATTGATGCAAAAATCTTTGATTCTTCTACAAAGTCATCATTTGGAATTCTACGACTTACATAAACGCTTGGGATTCTGGAGTAAAGAACTACTTCAAACGCAGAAATACGAGCTTGATGAATTGACCCAACACATGCACCGGGTTGTTCACTTCAATGTCATCAACAAGTACCAAGATTTAGAAATGGTATTGGCACAAATTCAAAACCACGTGATTTCAAAAATTGAGCTGGAAAACAAAGTGATTTTACCTGCTTTATTAGAACGTATCAGCACATCTGTTGGCTACAAAATACAACAAGAGCAGTTGGAAGTAAGTCAATTGAACACGCTTTTGGAAGTCTTAAATCCGATGCAGTTATTGAAAAAGGGATACACTTTAAGCAGCGTCAACAACACGGATATTTTTCTTATGAATCAAATTGCAACAGGCGAGAAAATGACTACGATGAGTGCCAAACACATCATTACCAGTATTATTGAAAACGTAAAACCTATTCAACATGAGCAAGAATAAAGATTTAACCTATGAAGACGCTCTAGGTCAATTGCAAAAAATTGTCAAGGACTTGGAAAACAGAGACATCAAAATTGATGATTTGGCGAGTAAAGTTAGTCAAGCAAAAAGTTTAGTCGATTTCTGTCGTGAAAAATTGAGTCAAACGGAAGATGAAATCAACAAAATCATCCGACCAGCGAGCAATGACGAAATATTTGAATAAAAAAAGACTACCTGATTTCTAGTAGATGCATGTACTTGAATTAAGCTAATGTTCTGAAGACACCAAATACAAATAAATGGCATCATTTCTATTGATTGGGTTGATCCATTGTATCAATTTATCTTGCCAACTGGGTTGAAAACTGCTCAACATGACCATTGACCCCAGATAAGTTTCAGCGATTTCTACTCGTTTATTCAGATTTTCTGAACCGTGAAAAAATATCAATCTTGGACTGCTTGCTATATATTGATTTGCTTCCCAATCTTGAACATTCATAATCTGTCTAAATTCGAAATCCCACTTCCTTGCATAATGCATAGGAAGCAAGGGAATGTAACCATCATTTATGTTCTCTTGATAGGCTCCATTAAAACTATTTTCAGTGTAGAGAAAAAATGCTGCTTCTACGCGGGCTTTTTTACCGTAATAACTGGTTGCAAAAATCAACAATAATAAATTCAAACTCCACGACAACTGTTTTATTCCATTCCATAATCTTGATTTGGCTTTCCAGAATTTACTCGATAGTTTGAAATCATTCCAACCGATAATTCCAAGAATAAGCACCACATGCATTATTGGGAAAATAAAACGTTCTTGTAGATTTATATAGGCCATATGAAAAAGCAGAAAAGCAAATGCAGGAGCAAAAAGCCAGAAATTTTTACGCCATTGCGTGAAGAATCCAAAAAACCAAAAAACACCTAAAACGGGTACAGTAACAAATGCAAGGACAAGCCAATAATTTAAGCCAAAAAAACTGGCATTTGCCTGAGCGTAATCATATCGAGCGTCGCCTGAATTATAGGTGAAGTATTCAATCATTTCAGCGAATGGATAACCCCAAATAAGATAATCTAATACACCTTGTAGAAGTCCAAAGCCCAAAACAAAACCCAACAACATAGACAAAGCCAAATCTCTGCGTTTTTGGAAAAGCAAAATCAATCCCAAGACACCGAAAAAAACAAAAAGCTGATAGCGTATTGAAATAGCCAAAGAAATATAAATTCCTGCAATAATTCCGTATTTTATGGGGGCCTGTGACATTCCTTTGTGAACTTGAATTAGCGATAAAATCATAAAAGGAATACATGCGATTTCGACAAGATTGCGTACTGACAAAAAAGCCATAGCCCAACCAACTGCCGAAACCCAAGCAATCAATCTAGCATTCTTGTCACAAGTCAAACGTTTTGATAAAACAAATACCAACCATACCAACCACACGCCCAAAAGTGCATGCAAAAAACGAATAACCAACATCTGGATTTTTGGATTCTCTAAACCAAAATAGTTCATGGTTTCAAATAGTAGGTAATGTAATCCCGGATACACCAAACTATGTCCTTCAGGGCGCAACTCTGCTTTAATCCCTTTGTCAACCAAATCCTGTTGGGCAGCAGGCAACCAATTATTATAATCATATCCATTTGACCAAGATGATGAACTTTCAATAACCAAAAAATGGTCATCGTGCATAGCATAGCCTTGAGAAAGAAGTGCAGCAAAAACGCGCAACAAAATAGTAACAAAGAGTATAATTGTTATTGGTTGATTATCGTATAATGTCTTTAACTGTTTCATGAGCGGACAAAACTAATGATTATTAGGTCTTGCGCTATTTTGAAATTTCCAATTCATAGAAGTCCATAAATTTTCAATTCACAAGAATTAACAAATCTTGGCCCCGATGTGGTTAACCTTTATAAAATGGCAACTAACTTTAGCTCAAAAATGACACGAAAAACTTTTACAATTGGGGCAGTAATGTGTTTCACATTCTTTATTTGGTCCTTCACATCTAAATCGGAATCAGACGGAGGTATAGTAACAGTTTATCTAAAAGCTGATTTCGGATTAAATGCACACAACACCCAAATCATCCGGGTTGTATATCCTGAAGGTTATGTTGAAGAGCAGGAAATTTCTCGACGTCTAGGCGAAAACACACGCAATCAGGACATAGCCATTAATACAAAACTCAATGAGTTATACAAAAGAGGATATAAACTTGTCGGGCAATCGGAATCAAGCGATGAAGGAAGTAACAAACATTTTACCTTCACCTTACAAAAGTGATGCATTACCGAACGAAATTCTCTATAGGATTGTAGAGTAATTAAACAGCTTCCACTTGGAAACTGTATGTCTCCATGATGAGATTAGCGAGAAGTTTTTTGCACGCATCGTCCACTTTAGATTCCGCTTCAGCTTGATTGTTGGCGTCGATAAACAAACGAACGTGGCGACCTATGCGCACACCAGATATTTCTGGAAGACCAATGTTTGGCATACTGTTACTCACTGCTTTGCCTTGTGGGTCAAGAAGTGCCTCCTGCGGCATGATGTCGATTTCTGCTTTAAACTTCATTTTTTTAAGATTTAGTGACAAAGAATCGGATAAGCGAAATTGTCAGGTACAAAAGTACTACAAATGGTAATGCGAATACGCCAAAGAGCACTATCAAAGTTATTGACAATCCGATGAGGGTATACTTGTCTATATTGTTTTTAAATGAAAAGTCTTTGAATTTCAATGCAATAAGCGGCACTTCTGAAACCAACAAAATGGAAAAAACGACAACCAATGTGGATAACACGCCTTCTCTCATGAGAATTTCAGTCAACAATCCTGAAGTGCCTGTAGTTCCATAGCCAAACCAAAGCGTGAGCGCAATTGAAACAAAAAACAAAGTATTGGCAGGCGTTGGAAATCCGATAAAATGTTCGCTTTGACGTGTATCCAAATTGAACTTCGCCAATCTAAAAAGCGAGAAAAAAGGAATCAACAACGCAACAAAAGGTAGAATTAATGTCCATGCATTAAATTGAACCATGTGCAATTCATCCACGCCATATATGAGGGCATCAAAATATTGGTCTATCAAGAGTTTAATATTAAATCCCATCTTATCCCCTACCATCACCTGAGCAAGAGAACCGTTTACACTAACAGCACCAGAAACAATCAACAAAATAAAAGTTATTATTCCAGGAGCTGCACCAAAACTTACCATATCTGCCAAAGAGTCCAACTGTTTGCCCAACTCTCCTTGCTTATTCAGCAAACGCGCAGCAAAACCATCTAAAAAATCGAGTAACATGGCAGCAAACAAAAAATACGCAGCCAAATCCAAGCGACCTTGTAAGGCAAACAAAATCGATAAACAACCACCAAGTAGATTTCCAGCTGTAAGTATATTGGGAAGTGAAAACATGGTACAAAGTTGATAAAAATTCTGCTCTTGCGATACCTCACACTCTAAATTGGTATATTTTTACATTTTCATACAATTTTAAAGCACAAAATGAGTTATTTTCCTCAAACTCTTTTCTATATGTCAAAAAAGACCGCATTCCTTGCCTGCCTTTGTTTTATTGGTTTTCAGTATGCTTTTTCTCAAGACAATTCTACCATCGCTCCGAAATACTCGAACGAATTCCTTCAAATAGGTATTGGTGGTAAAGCGATGGGACTCTCGAATGCTGTAGTAGCGAGTGTTGATGATGTCTCTTCAAGTTATTGGAATCCAGCGGGATTGATGCGTATGAGTTCAAAATTTCAAGGCGCTTTAATGCACTCTGAATACTTTGCGGGAATTGCCAAATACGATTATTTAGGCCTTTCTTATAAAATTGACGATAAAAGTGCTGTTGGCTTTACTGCTATTCGTTTCGGGGTTGATGACATTCCAAATACGACTCAACTTATTGATAACAACGGAAATATAGACTACGACAGAATAACCCGATTCACTGCTGCTGATTATGGTTTTTTGTTTTCATACGCCCGTCAATTGCCTGTCGAAGGGCTCACATTTGGCGCAAACGCAAAAGTGATTTACAGAAAAGTAGGAGATTTTGCCAGTGCTTATGGATTTGGACTGGATTTCGGAATGCAATATAAAGTCAAAAAATGGAACTTTGGGGCGGTGATGCGCGATGCTGTTTCTACCTTCAATGCATGGGTGTTTAATTTAGACGAACAAACAAAAGAAGTCTTTTTGGCAACGGGTAACGAGATCCCTCAGAATGGATTAGAGCTTACCTTGCCTCGACTTATTCTAGGTGTTCACAGGAAATTCGATTTGGGGGAAAAGGGATTTAGCATTGCACCAGAAATTAATGCTGCCATTACAACAGACGGACGAAGAAATGTTCTGATTTCAGCCAAACCATTTAGTATTGAACCATACATGGGCTTACAGTTCGGTTACAAAGATTTGGTAGCCGTGCGCATGGGTGTTGGAAACATACAGCGTGTTACCAACTTTGACGAAACAAAAGATATGAATATTCAGCCGAACATTGGAATTGGATTCAGAATTTCAGCGGTGCATATCGACTATGCCTACACTAACATTGGTGGACTTTCTGCAGCACTTTATTCTCACGTGATTTCGCTGAAAATACACTTGAATAAACTTTCTAAAAGCAGCCAACCGCAGATTTAAAGCTTATGAGAAAAATATTACTCCTCGCTTTTCTCTTGTTGAATTTTGGTTTTGTCATGTCTCAGACTTATGGCAACGAATGGATCAATTACAATCAACAACATTATTCCTTTAAAGTAGCACAAAATCGCCCTTATCGGATTTCTTTTGATGTGCTCAGCCAAGCTGGAATACCAGTTGACCTATTAACCACCGGACAATACCGGATCTATGGGAAAGAGCGTGAGATTCCCATTTGGATCAATGATGCCAACCAAAATGGCTACATTGATTCTGTTGATTTTATTGAATTTTATGCAGAGCGCAACACGGGTTGGCTTGACTCGCTAATGTATGACAACGAAGAAGGTATTGCTAATCCAGCATTTAGTTTATACAGCGATACATTAACCTACTTTTTGACGTGGGGCAATGACAACAATGGTCTTCGTTTTCAAGAGGAAACCGATGTTGCTTACACCACTTACCCCTATGCCACGTTTGTAATTCGTCAAGTGCTTATTAATTTGAACGCGCAGTATTACGAAGGTCCTAGGGTTACTGGTGGCAGCTCCTCTTTTTTCAACGACGGTGAAGGATGGGGTCGCGCACAAGTCAATGGAATTGCTACCCCGAGCATCAATATGAATATGACCGTTACGGGATATTACAATGGTATTGATGCACCGCCCGTGCGACTTCACACCAAGCTGTCATCCAATTCCAATGCAGCATCAACGAGTCCATTTAATCACCACACCGTTTTAAGTTTGAACGGCAATGTTTTTCTCGATACCGTTTATTTTGGCTATCAACAAATTAGAAACACAAGCTTCTTTCCTGCGAGCGTATTCACCTCAAACACTGCCGTTTTAAACCTATCTATACCCAATGATTTAGGTGCTGTTACCGATGTGCAAGGATTTACTTATGGTCAATTAGACTTTGCGAAAAACTTGGCAGTTGGTGGCAATAATGCCTTATTCAGAACCATCAACAATGCCAATTCCCCAAAAGCCACTTACCAATTCACAGGATTGAGTGGTACTGGAGCACATTGTTATGTGTGGGGAGGTGGTGTAGCCAAAAAACTTCCTGTTACGGTTCAGAGCTCCAATAGATTTGTTGTTGTTCCAAATGCCGAAAGTGCAAATGAGCAAGAAATTTTCATTTTTTCAAATGCAGCAATAGTCCAAATTACAGAACTCAATCCAGTAAACGGAACAGGATTTTTCACCAATTACGGCAGCCAAAATTTGGAAGCGGCATTGCTTTTTATTTATCACAACAGTTTATCTGCAGGGGTTGAAGAATATCGTCAGTATCGAGAAAGCATGGCTGGTGGCTCATACAATGTTGTTTCTGCTGATGTTGAAGAATTGTATATGCAGTATGGAGGTGGCGTTCATGGTCATGCTTTAGGTATTCGTCGTTTTGCACATCAAGTTTACAACCAAACCACAAATAAACCAGTGGGTTTATACCTCATAGGAAAAGGTGTTAGAGAAGCCAACGAACTCGGTGGTGCACAACCTGGTACTAGAAAAAGTGTCTTGTCGTATGAAACAAATTTAGTTCCATCGTTTGGTTATCCATCCTCAGACATGGGCTTCACTGCGCGCTTGATAGACAACTCTTGGGCGCCTGCTATTCCAACTGGTCGACTTGCGGCTAAAGACAATGAGGAAGTTTTGAGTTATTTAGACAAAGTAAAACTCTTCGAACAAAACCAAGACCCGAACAGCGTTTATAATTCAGCAACGAAAGACTGGCAAAAACACGTCATGCATTTTGGTGGTGGCTCTTCGCCTAATGAAATCAATCAACTCGCGACATACTTAAATGTATTGGGAACAAAAGTAGAAAACAATCGTTTTGGCGGAAAAACACACACCTACATCAAGCAAGATTCAAATCCTTTCAACCCAACAGTTTTGAGTCAAGTTACCAATCGCATAAACGACGGTGTTTCTGTAATGACTTTCTTTAGCCATGCATCAGGCGGTGGATTTGAAATCAACATCGACCAACCAGAAACATGGCAAAATTACGGCAGATACCCCGTGGTGATTGGTAATTCTTGTTATACTGGTGACATGTTCATGCAAACAGCGATAACTCCTGCCGAGCGCTTCGTTTTGGTTGAAGACAAAGGTGCCATTGCATTTATCTCTACCGTGAAACAGGGAATAATCACCTCTCTTTTTCAACACTCTAATCAATTCTACAACGAATTTTGCTTCAATTCTTATGGCGAGAATTTGGGAACTCAGTTGAGCAACACTGCTTCATTTTTATTTGTGACCTACCAAAACAACTTGTTGATAGAGTCCGTTGCAATGCAGATGAATCTTCACGGCGACCCAATGATTCGCGTAAATCACCATGACAGACCTGAAATTGAAATCACGCCTCAAAGCGTAACGTTTTCTCCATCTCAAGTAGATTTAAGTACCCAAGAAATTGAACTTACCTTGCATATTAAAAACTTGGGACGCTCAGTTATGGATACTTTTGCCATAGAAGTTCGACGAAGTTTTCCAGGGCAAAATGCAGATTCAGTTTACACAAAATACCTTCCAGTTTTGCACTACATGGATAGTGTGGTGTTCACCATGCCTGTTCAACCAGATGTGGCCTTGGGCTTAAATCAATTCGAAATTTTGGTGGATATTCCATCTCAAATCGAAGAGCAATATGATGAGTTTGACAACAACACGCTTTTGTTGAATTATCTGATAGACGTTGGTGGGATATTACCTGTTTATCCTTGGGATTATGCGGTAATCCCGGAACCAAATCCAACACTATTGGCATCGACTATCAATCCGTTTGCCAATTTGAGAACCTACAGATTTGAATTGGACACAACAGACCTCTTCAATTCACCCCAGCATCGTTACGTTGAAGTTTCATCTTTAGGCGGTGTAGTTGCTGTGCAGCCTAATCAATGGTTGAGTGTGGCAAATAATTCCAACTTGCCTTTAGTCACACCAGACAGCGCGGTTTATTTTTGGCGCGTTTCTGAAGTGAATGGTGCTGAGCCTCTGTGGATTGAGCAAAGTTTTCAATACATCACAGGAAAAAGTGGTTGGGGGCAAGACCATTTCTATCAATTCAAGAAAAACACATTCAGCTTTTTAGATTACAACCGTGATTTGAGGCTGCGCGAGTTCTTGGATTTTGAAACCACAGTGCAATGTAATGTCTATGACAATGCCAATAGTATTCCTGCCTGGGCTGGCACAAATTGGTATTTGAATAATACTGAAATTGAATACGATTTATGCCAATTGACACGTTCCATTCACGTGGCTGTAATTGACCCAGTCACTTTACAACCCTGGTATTCTAGAGGATTGGTAAATGGTGTTGAACTGAACAGCGGAAATAATTTCGGTAACGCGAATGATTTAAGCAATTCACCGCCATGTCGCGTTCGTCCGGATGGTTATTTCATATTCCGACAAACAACTGCCGACCAAAGAGCAGCTTTCAGAAATATTATTGAAAATGTTATTCCAGAAGGTCATTATGTGTTGATATATACACCAATTGAAACACGTTACGATTTGTGGGAACCCGAAATGTTTGACGTGTTTAGTATGTTGCAATCAGACAGTATTTTTCCAGGCAAGCCCAATCGATCATTTATTTTTTTCGGACAAAAAGGAAATAACACATATAATGTTGAGGCGGTTGCGCAGGTTCCAGGCGAATTAATTAGCCTCAATCAAACCTTGCCTGGTGTTAACTCTTTTGGTGTAGAAAGATCGGTTAAAATTGGTCCCGCAGCATCTTGGGGCACGGTTTACTGGAAGCAAGATGCACTCGAAAATCCGACGTCAGACTCCACAATACTTCGAATTTACGGCATGAACTGGTCAGCAATACCACAAACAGAGATAGACTTAACTTTTACATCCAACGATTCTTTGTTAAACTTGAACAATCAGGTTAGCGCTATTCAGAATCCATACTTGCAGTTGAAATCTTCTCATTGGGATGTATTGGGTCAAACACCTTCTCAAATTGACCGTTGGCATGTTCTGTACGAGGAATTACCTGAGGCGGCAATAGACGCTTCAAACGGCTTTTATTGGTCTGTAGAAAACAATAGCATTCAAGAGGGAGAATTGATTTCGTTTGCGGTAGATATAAGGAATATCAGCGATAAAAATATGGATTCTCTTTTGGTGAGGTACTGGGTTCAGGATGTTAATTTGAATAAGCAATTCATCCCCTACCCGCGCCAAGACTCCCTTCGTATTGGACAAACACTAAGAGACACCATCACATTCTCCACGCAAGGAATGAGTGGATTACGCAGTTTTTGGATTGAGGTAAATCCGTATGTAAACGGAAGCACTGTGATTAAAGATCAACCAGAGCAATTTCACTTCAACAACATTGCACAAATCCAATTCTTTGTAACAAAAGACGTCATCAACCCCATTTTGGATGTAACTTTTGATGGTATTCACATCTTAAACGGGGATATTGTAAGTCCGAAAAGTGAAATTGTCATTTCATTGAAAGACGAAAACCCCTTCCTAATCATGAACAGTGATGCCGACACTTCTCTTTTCGCTGTTTATTTGCGTGACCCCTTTGGCGTACAAAGACGAGTATATTTCATTGATGGTAACGGACAGGTTAATATGGAATGGATTCCTGCTAGTGGCAACAACAACAAGTTCAAAATTATTTACAGAGGACAATTCTATATGGACGGTAACTATCAACTCCTGGTGCAAGGACAAGATTTGTCGGGTAACCTTTCTGGAGATTTGGATTACCGCATTGAATTCGAAGTAATCAACGAGAGTTCCATCAGTTATTTGATGAATTATCCGAATCCGTTTAGCACGAGCACGCGATTTGTGTTTACGCTAACAGGCGAACGTGTTCCTGATCACATGACCATACAAATCATGACGGTAACTGGCAAGGTTGTTCGAGAAATTACGCTGGCGGAATTAGGGCCCATAAACATTGGTCGAAACATCACAGAATATGCTTGGGATGGCCGCGATGAATTTGGTGATTTGTTGGCCAATGGTGTTTATCTCTATCGTGTGCTTACAAGCTTAGATGGCGAGAGAATCAAACACCGTGAAACTGGAGCGGATGAATTCTTTAAACAAGAATTTGGAAAAATGTACTTGATGCGATAATCGAGTGCTGCCATCAGGAATTCTTGAATCCAAGTTTTATATTGGTGTCCAATATGTATAAAACGCCCCTTAGAAATTAATAAAACGAAAACAGCAGCTTACCAAATCTTGAAAAGAAAAAATTACGCATTTCTTTCTCACTCGAACCACTTTGACTACTTTGCCAAATACTACGAAATAGGCAAACCTAAAATTATTGTTATTAAACGATACAAGATCTGTGTGAATGATATCGAATACCCAATTGGCGAAAACACCTTTTTTGGGGACATAAGAATCAAACAGTTTTGAAATTTCCAATGGATTTTGTTCAAAAAAGCGCCCATTACATGGCCGTAAATCTACTAGGAAAAGTGAATCATTGATGATTTCCCACTCGCCTTGATAACCACGCCAACAATTTGAACTAACGGAATAAACATAAGTTATTCGATTTAGTCCTTCTCCGATATACTCAACTCTCGGCTCATAAAACGATTTCATGAAAGTTGTATCCAAGTACTTCATCTGCTCCAACGGATATTCCAAAATTACAGAAGTATCACCATTTACAACGATTCTTTCAGGTATTTGAATGGTAGCATGTATACTATTAAACATGCTATTTCCAAAACATACGAGCACTATTAGTAAAGCAGCAAATCTCATCTAGCCAAAGATGCGCTTCACTTTGCCAAGATTTAGTAAAATAATCGCCAGAGTCATAGCCAATGGAATACCAGTTTCCCAAAGTTCTTCTGGACGATTATCCAAAAAGAAATGAATCAAAAACATATTGATCGCAACAGGCAATAACAAAGCAGCGCCTAGCAAACGAGTTTTTGGGATTATCAAAAGTAAACCAGAAAGTGCCTGAATGGCCCCTACCACTTTAAAAAATCCAGATTTGCAGAATGCGGTGATTACTTGTTGATATTCAAGCGGAATGGTGGAATCTGGCCCATATACTTTGCACTCCGACAACCAATGCTTATTAATTCCTTTGTAAACAAAGAAACCGCCTAAAAGCGCTCCAAGCACAAGTAAAATAAGGTCTGTTGTTTTTTTCATAATACGAGAGTTACACCTTATAAAAAGGCAATTTTACAACTTGAGCTTTGATATGTTTGTCGCGAATTACTACAAAAATTTCAGAATCTACTGCGCTGTTTTCGACAGTTACATATCCTAATCCAATGGCTTTTTTCATCGATGGCGACATGGTACCGGATGTTACGCGACCTATAATATTGCCATGCGAATCAGCTATTTCATAGTCATGGCGCGGAATACCTTTGTCTACCAATTCAAATGCTACTAATTTTTTACTCACACCGGCTTCTTTCTGTGCTTTCAGGTTGTCTGAATTGACAAAATCTTTGGTGAATTTTGTTATCCAACCCAATCCTGCTTCGAGTGGTGAAGTAGTGTCGTCGATGTCGTTACCATACAAACAGAAGCCCATTTCCAAACGCAAAGTGTCGCGGGCAGCCAAACCAATAGGCTTGATTCCGAATGATGCTCCAGCTTCGAACACTTTTTCCCAAACTTGTTTCACCTCGTTGTTTTTGCAATAGATTTCAAATCCACCTGAGCCCGTGTAACCTGTTGCCGAAATAATGACATGTTCAATGCCAGCAAAATCGGCTACCTCAAAATGGTAGTATTTTATAGCAGATAAATCCACCGAAGTTAAACTCTGCATAGCTTCCACTGCTTTTGGTCCTTGAATCGCCAACAGGGAATAATCATCCGACAAGTTTCGCATTTCAACACCCATATCGTTGTGCGCAGAAATCCAATTCCAGTCTTTTTCAATGTTGGATGCATTTACCACTAAAAGATATTGTTCTTCTTTGATTTGATAAATAATTAAGTCGTCAACAATTCCACCATCCTTATTCGGCATGCAAGAATATTGCGCTCTTCCTGGAAACAATGCTGTTGCGTCGTTTGTACTTATTTTCTGAATTAAATCAAGGGCTTTAGGTCCGCTAAGCAAAAATTCACCCATGTGTGAAACATCAAAAACACCAACGCCATTGCGAACAGTTTCGTGTTCAACATTAACCCCCTCATACTGAACAGGCATTTCATAACCTGCAAATGGGACCATTTTGGCACCAAGACCAACATGAATATCGTTAAGCGCTACTTTCTTCATTTTTTTAATCATTTAATGGTCGCAAAAGTAACATTTAATGCTTTGTTATGTTTGTCTGTGTACCCATAATTTCAACTAAGAATATTTTTATTCGCTTTCGGATTCAAACAAATTATTGATTTAATTTGCTGAAAAATAGCTTTATGAAGAAGTTTTCTTTAATCTTAGTTTCACTGAGTATTGTTATGAGTTTTTATGCTCAAAGTCCGTCTTCAAGCACCCGAATCAATCAGGGGAATAGAATTCATCAATTCATTACAGTCAATGGCGATATAACCAACAATCGAGGTAACTGTGTCCCTTCCCCGTATTTATCATCAGACCCGATTTACATTCAAGTAATCGACTTAGACCCCTATTGTTGCGATGTTGAATGGGATGGAATTTGTCAGGATTTATATGACGCATTGTCAAATGCTCCGGATTGTGTGCCTTCGCCTTATTCTATTTTTGATGATTTTTATCTGCAAACCATTCAAATTGATCCTTCTTGTTGCGAAATTGAATGGACAGCTCTTTGCGAAGCCATTTACGACTCCCTAATAAACGTGATTCCAGCATGTGTGCCATCACCTTATGCGTCAGATGACCCAATTTATCTTCAGGTTATCTCCCAAGATCCGTTTTGCTGCGAAATATTTTGGGATGACTTGTGCCAAGACCAATATAATGAATTGGCAGGTCCAGACCCGAGTAATTGTGTGCCATCGCCATATCCGTCCAATGATCCATTTTATTTGCAAGTGATAGCAGCCCAGCCATTGTGTTGTTTGATACAATGGAGCAGCATGTGCCAAACGATGTACGATAATTTAACGAGTGGTAGTAACGAATGTGTGCCATCGCCTTATGCAAGTAACGATCCATTTTACATTACTGTAATAACTGCAAATCCCTCCTGCTGCGAAGTAGCTTGGACAGAAAGTTGCCAAAATGCCTATAACGCTGCTGCTGGCGTTGGAATAGCAGGATTTCATATTGAATCGTTTGTTATCTCTCCCAACCCATCTAATGGTAACTTTACAATTACACTAAGTCAATCAACATTTTCTGCAGCAAGCATCCAAATTTTCGATCTGAGTGGAAAAATAGTTTATGAAAGAATATTGCTCAACTCTGATAGCATTATCGAACTTGAATTAAATGATTTGAATGCTGGAATGTATCATGCAACAATCATTTCGAACGCAGGTCAACTCACTCAAAAGTTATTGATAACCAAATAAGTAAAAACTTGTGAAGAACAATCTAATTATCATTTCTCTGAGCCTATTGGCACTTTCTTGTGGAACAAAGAAAACTGACGGTGGCTCAAAAAACAACTTGAGTCATATCAATAATTCTAAACTATTAAATGACAACACCTTTTTGATTACTAAAAAAACCTCGGATAAAGATTACGCTTTCACTCCAGGAAAACCAGTGTGTGTAGGTGGGGCGAAAGGCGAAACAGGCCCTAAAAATGAACGTCGTTTTTTGAATGCTCTACTTGGACCAAACGGTGAACGCGTAAGTTACGCAAGGTTAGGAAGTTGCTGTGGATTCAAAACCCCAAATGCACTCATAGGAGATGGTGGTTTACTGGACAAATACAAAGTTTGGATAGAAGGGACAAGCGATACAACAATTATGTATTTGAATATGTATGACGCTGATGAAATGTTCATTCCAATAGGCTTTACTGCACGTAAATAGCCCATGTTTTTGGCTGTTGATACAAAAGTTTTTACCTTCGTGTAAATTTTAAAACGTATTGATATGCAAAGAAAAGTTATTTTATCTCTGAGTTTTATGCTCTTTTCATTAGGATTGTCTTACGCACAACGGAATACATCAAACGATTTATCGCCGAGACATCGCAACTGGGTATCCAGTTCGTCAGAAAACACAAATAGAGGTGGTTGCGTCGAATCACCCTACGAGGCCAACGATCCAGCTTACATACAAACAATCGCATTTGATCCATTCTGCTGCGAAGAAGAATGGGATGAATTATGTGAATCTCAATACCAAATTTTCAATGGTTCATGTGTGGCAAAAGCGCCTTATGATTTGGCAGATGAGAACTATATTTTGGTTTTGATTTTAGATGATTACTGCTGCAATAATGAATGGGATGAGCAATGTGAGTTACACTATGATCATGTTGTTTACGGTTGTCAAGCAATTTCTCCTTATGGCCCAAGCGATTCTACTTGGGAATTAGTTGTTACAGAGGATGATTTTTGCTGCAATGTGGCATGGGATGAAAAATGTCAGGCCTTGTATGACTCATACTCCTCTAATGCAAGCTTAGAATCAGCAGTTCAAACAACTTTCAGCCTTTTTCCAAATCCAGCTTCTGAGTATGTCAAATTGAGATTGAGCAATAATACTGAAATTATGGCTTCTATTCAAATCTTTGACAACAGTGGTGTATTGGTAATGGAAGTTCATCCAAAGCAAAGTGAGTTGGTTTTGAACACACAAGAAATGACGGCTGGCACCTACCATATAGTTGTGCTAACTGCAAACACTGTTATGAATCAAAAATTGGTTTTGATTAAGTAAAAAATACAAACACAAGAAAAAGGAGGTCTCCGATAGAGACCTCCTTTTTTTATGGCTTATAATTGCTATTTGAAAAGAATTGTAAACTTTCCATTAACGGCTAATAACTGTTAATGATTTTCTGTAATGCACATAAAACTCAATATCAAAAGATTAAGTTCATAAACACTGATTATCCGAAAATATAAAGTAGTGCACCCTTAAAAACAACGCAAAAATCTTTTTTATTTTCGTCTATCTGCGTAACGTTGAATAGCCTTCAATAAAAAGGCTTGGTATCCTTCAATACTGGCATCATAGCCACGTGGTGCTGTTAAATCCTGACCATCTGTTGCGTCCAAAACAATATACAAAGGTTGAGAAATTTGTTTGTAACGCTTGATTTGATAATCAGCCCATTTATTACCCACGGTTTTGATTTTACCGTTCGATTCCTCAGAATAATATTGTTCACTTTCAGGAAGTAAGTCTTTGTCATCAACGTAGAGGGAAACAATTACAAAATCCTCCTGCAGCAAGGGTTTCACCAATTTATCCAACCAAATACGGGACTCTGTTTTGCGACAATTCTCACAAGAATAGCCTGTGAAGTCTAATAGAACAGGTTTATTTACTGCCCTGGCGAATTCAAATCCGGAAGTTGTGTCGTGAAACACCCTGATACTGCCATCCTGAATGACATGCATCTCTTTCTCGTATTTCTTCATGAGTTCCATGTAAGTGGCATCTCCCTCAGGGGCTGACTCAGCCTCCCCGCGAACAAAGTGGAAACCATCCTCTGAATGATGACGTGGAGGTGCAATACCCTCAATAAAATGAAGTGGAGCACCCCACATACCTGGAACTAAATAAACGGCAAAAACCAAAGAAGTTATTGCGAACATAAATCTAGTCACGCTCAATTTTTCAACCTTATCGTCGTGAGCAAAACGCAATTTTCCGAGTAAGTAGAAACCAATAATTGCGAAAACTACAATCCAAACAGCCACAAAGACCTCACGAGTTAATAAGTTCCATTTGTATGTTAGATCCACTGTTGACAAGAACTTAAGAGCAATTGCCAATTCCAGAAGACCCAACACAACTTTTACTGAATTCAACCAACCACCAGACTGTGGAAGAGAGCTCAACCAACCCGGAAAAATTGCGAAAAGTGTGAATGGTAAAGCCAGGGCCAATCCAAATCCAAACATGCCAACTGCGGGACTTGCAATATTGCCCGTACTAATTGATTCAATCAATAAGGAGCCAACGATTGGACCAGTGCACGAGAAAGACACCAAAACGAGCGTAAATGCCATAAAAAACACACCAATCAATCCTCCTTTATCTGCTTGTCGGTCTGCTTTGTTCACCAAACTACTTGGCATTCTGATTTCAAAAGCACCCAAGAATGAAAAAGCAAAAACGATGAAAATAGCAAAGAAAATAAGGTTCATATAAATATTCGATGCTAGGTCATTCAATCCAAAACCACTCATGAACTGGGACAGTATTGCTCCCAACAAAACGTAAATCAAAACAATTGCAAAACCATACATCAATGCTTTAATCACCCCTGCTCTTCTTGTTTTGGTTTGTTTTGTAAAAAACGAAACCGTCATGGGAATGAGCGGGAAAACACAAGGGGTCAATAAAGCAACCAATCCACCAACAAAACCGAGAATAAAAATTGTCCAAAGCGTTTTTTTCTTGGTATCCAACTCACCATCTTCAAATTCAATATCTTTTAATATTGGAGTTGTCTCAGATGCAGTGTCCGTTGTATCATCAAGAGCCTCGGCAACCGGAACAATTCCTGCATTCGACGACTCACAGTCTCCTTTTGGCACCACCTTAAAAGTAAATTCTTGAGCAGGTGGAAACAAACATCCGTTTTCATCACAAATTTGAAACTCTATATCTCCAATGACATCAAAGGCATTATTTGAAAGCAATCTTATTTTTTGCGAGAAAACAACTTCTTTTTCATGGTAAAGCTGCAAGCCCATTTCATCAATAAGCTTCTTCGCTTTTTTTGATTCTATCGGTTTGCCAATGAGCTCATAATTTGTGTTTTTGTTGAAACTCAAAACAGTTGGTGAACCAATGAAATCAGCTTTTTCAGGGTCATGAAACAAAGAGAAAATATGCCAGTCTTTGGCTAAAGAAGCCTTAATACTCAATGTGGCCTCACAATTTTCATCGACCGTTACCGAGGCTTCCAATTTCAAATAATCTTTCCAAGAAGGATTACCTGGCTGAGCAATGACTGAGTTTTCAGGTTGCGCTGTACAAGAAATCAAGGTTAACAAAAGAAACCAAAAAGTTTTGACTTTATTCATGTTTTTAAATTTGAATATGATAATTAATGAATTTCAATAGTGAGGGCAACCTCTATAGGGGGCAAACATTGTGAATCGTCACAAACCATATAGAAAACAGTCAAATGTAACTTTTTCAATTTTCTAATTTTCACTTTCTGGCGGAATTCAACTCGGTTTTCATGGTAAGCCACATGGGTGCCAAAATTTGGGTCAAATGCATTGACTGGTTCTTGTTCTTTAGTTTTACCGATAATTTTTAGACCTCGAACCTTCATCAAAGAAATGGCTGTTGGCACTGGACCTAAATCTTCAGCATTGTTGATTGAATACAAATGCCAACCTTTATCTATATGCGCGGTGACAACAATTTCGGAACTGTTCTTTTCGTAGCGTGCTTCCCATTTCACATGATTTTGAGCACGAAGCTCAACAAAAGAAAATAAACCAAATAAAGAAAAAAGCAAGCAGATTGATTTGGACATAATATTCTAAAATTTCAATTGCTACAAAATTAGCGTTTTGTCCAGTTGAATTGAGAATGAATTGAAAAATATTCTTGGATTCCTATAAAAGCAGTTCAAAAACCTAGCCGATTGAATAAGTAGAAAAACACCGTGCCCAAGGCATAGCAAAACACATCCCAAACATCTGCTGTGAGATGCTCAAAATATTTAGGCAAAAGCCACTCAAAGGTAATGGAGACCCATACAAAACCCATGAGTAACATTGTGGAATCTAGGATAAATTTATTGTCGCGATACAACCAACGCATGATCATTTGTACCAAATAAAATATAATAGGCATCGCAAGCAAATCGTCCAAATAATTTCGCGAGAAGGAAGTAGAAATTTCTTGGTGCTGAAGAAAGTAATTGGTCAGAAATACCAAAAACAAAACACCTACAACAATATGAACATTAAGTCTTACATTTTTCATTATGCTGCTGCCCAAACAACGAGCCACAAAATGGCTGAAATAATAAACATAAAAGTGAAATAGATGGGTCGAACTATATGCAAAACAACCCTAAATAAGAAGGGATAAGAATCTTTGATTTCAAGGAAAGGTCGTGGCTTTGGAAAAGCTGGAATCAAACCTTTTCTTTTCTTTTCCTCAAAAATAATTTCATTTTTATCCAACAAAGAGCCACAATTTACACAATTTCTTTCCTCAACAGAATAGCTGCTCCATGTTTTGCAATTAGGGCAAATTTTTTCTGAAATTTCGCTCATTTCACTATCCTATTGTGACATTCAAATACAAAAGCTGGAGGAAAATTCAACAACACAAAAGATTTGGATACGTGTTGAAAATAATGCTCGAGCTTAGTCTTCAGCACTAAGGAATACATAAATTGGATGTATTTTCCTTGCCCATTGAGTATGGTTTTGCTATCTTGGAATATCTGATTTGCAATTTCTTCAGGCATTACACTTAAAGGCAGGCTTGACACGATATAATCAGCTCCTTCTATAGCATTGTCTTGAAGTACTTGTTTCATTTTTGTAGCTGAGCCATGAACCAAAATCAAACGCTCATCGTTGAATTTTTTCGCTAACAAATCATGCATCTCGTCGTTTAACTCGATCACTATCAATCTGCTTTTTGACGTTAGCTTATCAAGAAGAGCTTTTGTAAACACGCCTGTGCCTGGACCAAGTTCAATGACAACTATATCTTGAGTAAAATCAATCTTGTCGATGATGCCTTTCGTTAAGTGGCGAGAGCTGGGCGTAACCGAGCCTATTTCACGTCTCGACTTGAGAAATTGTTTCCAAAATTTACGTTTCGAATCAGGCATTTTCTTCTTTGGCTAAAACAATTGAATATCTTCCTTGATTCACCACACCAATAACTCTTCCTTGCAATTCAGCCCCTAAAAAAGGTGTGTTCTTACTTAAAGAGAAAAGTGAATCGCGCTCTACAAGTGTGGTCTCCTTGAGACTAAAAATAGTCAAATCGGCTTTGGTGTTTTCTTCAATAGAGGTGGATTGAAGTCCGATAATTTTACGTGGGCCTTGATTCAAACAATTCAAAACCGCTTGTAATTCAAATTCTGAACAACTCGCCAAAGCTGGGAATAGTATTTCCAGAGTGACATTACCAAAAGTAGCATAATCAAATTCTACCTCCTTATCGTCGGTATGCGCTGGTCTGTGGTCTGAAACGATGGCATCAATAGTTCCATCCAAAACGCCTTTCCACAATGCTTGGCGGTCGCTTTCACTTCGGTAGGGAGGAAGCACTTTATAATTGCTGTCGAAGCCCAAAACCTTAGTTTCATTGAACAACAATTGATTCACGTGAACATCAGCGCTTATAGGCAATCCAGCTTTTTTTGCTTTGCGAATCAAGTCCAAGCCAGCTGCAGTGCTAATTCCTGAAATGTGCAAACCAGACTTGGTATATTCCAATAAACTCAAATTGCGCTCAATGTCTAATATTTCAGCAATGGGAGGAATGGCTTTCAATCCAGTTTCGGTGCTCGCTTGTCCCTCGTTGACCATGCCATTTTTAGACAGACTGGTGTCGTTGGCCGTAACCATAATTCTGCCGCCAAAATTCTGCACATACAACAAAGCGCGGTACAATAGTCCGGTTGAGACATGTTTGTTATCGTCAGTGAACATAACTGCCCCGCTCAAACTCATGTCATACATTTCAGCCAATTCTTTGCCTTCATTGTGAACACTAATGCATCCCAAAGGCAAGATTCGGGTCGGTGAAAAGTGATTTTTTCCTTGAACAAACTCAACTTGCGCCTTATTATCTATCGGAGGATTAGTTGATGGAACCACACAAACATGCGTGAAACCACCGCGTTCAGCGGCTTGAGCACCTGATTCCAGAGTTTCTCTGTGTTCATATCCAGGTTCGCAAAAATCAGCTTTCAAATCTACCCAGCCCTGCGAAACGTAGAGCTCTTGGCCAGCAATAATTTCATCCGTTTTTTCAGTTATTTCCTCAGCGATTTTAATAATGTTCCCGTCTTCAATAAGCAAATCACACACCCGTAAATGGTGGCTCGATGTTGGGTCGAAGATTCGGGCTTGTTTAATCAATACACTCATACCGTTGGGTTTATCTCCAGAACTTAATCAGGCTCATTTCAATCAAAAAGAATAACAGCGCCAAAAGTAAGAATATTCTCCACAAACCAGATTGAAGTTTGCTTGGCACTTTATTGATTTCGTAGCTTTCAGAAACTTGGTCTACACTGAAATACTGAATGCCAGCATTACGCATTGCATTTTCCAAATTTTCGGGCGTAAAATAAATCAAATTACTCTCAAACCTTGGGAAATTCAAAGCTGTCATCCCTAGTACTTCTTGCTTGGCTTGAAGAGAATAATAACCTGCATTCAGCATCAATTCCTCAGATTTGCCCGAGAAATAAATTTTCAAAACACCGTTTAAAAATTGCTGGCGTGGAATAAATGAAATCTGATCATTCATTAATGTTACTGGCTCATCATCCTTGTATTCCTTGATTTTAAAACGCATTTCTCGCGTCTCACCAATATTGCTGAACATGGGTTGAACATCGCCAGAAACCTCGCCAATACGCAAGAATAACGCGCTAAACAAATCGCTATTCAATACATTGGCATTACCACGATGCAAATCTGCATTAAAGATAAAAATGTTAAAATCAGAGTTTGAACTTCTTGCGAGAAAAGGTGTTCCATCCGAAAAATTAATCAGAGGTAAACTTCGACTACCTGTTCTCA
This sequence comes from Flavobacteriales bacterium UBA6165, assembly GCA_002422285.1. Taxonomy (GTDB): domain Bacteria; phylum Bacteroidota; class Bacteroidia; order Flavobacteriales_D; family Crocinitomicaceae; genus UBA6165. The sequence goes on from DIUF01000022.1 coordinate 34,923, forward strand.
TGAGCTTCGTTTTCCGTCGCACAGGAATTTGAATTTTAGGATTCGAATTATCAAATAAGCCATTAAAAAATGTATTTTCAGTGCGGATATTATTGATGTATATTGAAGCACTATCTGATTTCTGAATGAGTGGCATTTGTAACTCAGCCAACAAAACATTCCATGAATTCAAATCACTTTGAGGATGTGGAATCAACACAACGGCTTTTCCATCTTTCACATTGTTTAAGATGCGTTGCTTGATGCCACCATCAATAGATGTAAGTTGATTAATTACAAGAAGTTGAACATTTCCAGAGGCATCTAAATTGACTTGGTTTTGGTTCCAAACTTGTAACTGATAATAAGAATCTAGACCATAAACCAACTCAACATTTTTAGGCGCATCTATGCCATGAATCAACCCAACACTCATATTTTGCATCACTTGAAATGCCGCATACATGACATCATCAAAATGCACCTGATTGTCTTCAATTTCGGCTTCGATTTGGTAGGCGCCTGGATTGGTAGGAGAAATGTAGTTGAGTGTGATAATTTTACTCTGTTCGCCATTGAAATCAACATTAACCAGTTGTTTGTTTTGGTCCATGCGAATATTCAATGTGGCATTCGAAATTTGTTGAGGCGCATTATTTTTCACCAAAACATTCAGTTCAAAAGGCGCACCTGGTCGCATTATTGGGATATTTGTCCAGATTGAATCTACACTCAAATTCGCAGCATTTTCGGGCTTGAGTTGCACAAATTTGACAGGATAAGAAATATGAATCGGGCCATTAGGTTGCCATTGATTTTGTTGAGCATCACTCAACACAATCAACTCACCAGATATTTCCAATTGAGTTATTAAATCCTCGACACGACTAAATACAGCATCAACAGACTTTGGAAATGGCGCTATGGGTAAAGCATCGATATAATCTATGGCGTCGGCCTGCCCCAAAAGTCGCATCTCTTCACCGCTAAAAAAATTACTTACAATAAGAAACTTACTTCCTACGGGATCTTTCATAATCAATTCTTTAGCCATAGCGCGTGCTTGCGAAAGCAGTTCGCCTTCAACGCCAATGGCTGTCATGCTGTAAGAATTGTCAATATAGATAATACGAACTTCTTGCTTGCCCTCTGTTTGGCCACCATCCTGATTTAGAAACGGTTGAGCGAATGCCAAAACCAAAAAAACCAATGCCAGTACACGAGAAATAAGCACCAAAAGATTTTTTATTTTTCGGGCTGATTTTGAGCTAACTTCAAGTTTTTTGATGAAAGCGAGGTTCGAAAAATAAAATGTTTTAAAGCGCCGCAAATGGAACAGATGGAGCAGGATTGGAATCAATACCACACCCAATGCGATCAAAAATGCGGGAAACAAAAAGTTCATGAGTGCAAATATAGAAACTCTAGACTATGCGCGTTGATTTGTGTATAAAGTTATATTGAACAATTCAAAACAGCAAGTATTATTAGAACACACAAATCACACTTTTTAACGATTTGAATACTATTGGCGATAGTAATCCGTTAGTTGAGTACTTTTATTTACTTTTGCCCGCATGTTATTGAACCGATTAGCCTCAACATTTTTCTTAACATTTTTTACATTTCTTTCTCTGGCTCAAGCTACGGCAAGTGTGAGCGGTCGCGTTGTGGACACAGATAATTTGGGAATTCCTGGCTTGTTGGTTGAAACCAAAGATGGTCTCTTCAAAACCAAAACCAACAACAACGGTTATTTCATCCTTGATTTGGAAGCCAATAGGAATTTTGTTGTTGTCATCCAATTCCAAGGCGACGCGAGAGAATTTTCTGTAAATTTAAAGAACAGTGAAAATCGAAATTTGGGTACCATCAAACTGAATGCTGTTTATGAAACACCCGAAGTAGAAATCAATGAAAATAGAACTGAGGACATCACTTTTCGTCACATGCCGCAGATAGACATCCAAAACTTGGCTTTGCCGGGAGGTGTGCCTCAAGTATTGGCATATATCACTCCTGCCGTATCAAACAATGAGCTTTCAACCAATTACAATGTGCGCGGTGGAAACTATGATGAAAACCTCATCTATATAAACGGGTTTGAAATCTACCGTCCTTTCCTCACACGCGCAGGACAACAAGAAGGCATGAGTTTCATTCACTCTGCATTGGTTGAAAACATCAGTTTTTCAGCAGGCGGATTTGATGCACGATACAACGACAGGCTTAGTTCTGTGCTCGATATTCAATATAAATCACCTGATACGCTGCGAGCCTCAATGGTAGCCGGTCTTCTTGGCATTGAGACGCACGTGGAGCAAAGAATCAATCGATTCTCCTATTTGGCTGGAGCACGTTTTCGCTCAAACGGATATTTGCTCAATACCTTACCTGCTCAAGGCGAATACAACCCGGTTTTTTGGGATTTTCAATTGATGACTTCTTATCAAATCAATGATAAATTACAATGGAATTTTCTGGGGCATTATTCTTACAACGCATTTAATTTTGTTCCTAGAACAAGAGAAACAACTTTCGGAACCTTCAATCAAGCACTAAGCTTCAAAGTGTTTTTTCAGGGGCAGGAGCGATCTGTTTTCAATTCCCTCACAACGGGATCATCATTGATTTATAGACCAAATAAGGCGACTGAACACGCTTGGTATGTAACCTTTTTCAACTCTGATGAACACGAAAAATTCGATGTGTTTGGTCAATATTTTTTGAATGAATTGGAAACTGACCCATCCAAAGAAACCTTTGGCGACTCAATTAACTCTTTGGGCGTTGGTAGCTTCTTAAATCATTCTAGAAATATCCTGAATGCCAAAATCTTAAACATCTATCAAACATCCACACATGAGTTTAAAACCATAGAAAAGTCGAATGACAAGCAACAACGAATCATCAATAGAAATTTACGTTGGGGCTTTAATTTTCAACGTGATATGTTTTTAGACAATATCAGCGAATGGGTAATGATTGATAGTGCTGGGTTCATCAGCCCAAATAATCCCGGTGGTGATTTGGAATTACGCGACGTGATCAAACAACGTCACAAAGTAGAAAACACAAAAGTTTCTGCACATGGGTCATTCACTCAGACTTGGAGTTTTTCCAAAGAAGAATATCCTGTACGTTTGAAAAATCGAGACAAGGGGTCAACTGAGAAATACTATTACGACACCATTTATAATTCCAAGTCGAAACTCTCCTTAAACGTTGGGGGAAGAGTTGCTTATACTGCTTCCAATGGCGAATTTTTCTTTACTCCACGGGCTTCATTGTCATATGTGCCGCGCTTGTATTATCTGAGAGATGGTCGAGTTTACAGAAGAAACATCAGATTGCGTTTGTCAACTGGCTTGTATTATCAGCCACCCATGTATCGTGATATGCGCCAATATTTTGGTACTTTAAACACCGAGGTATTGTCGCAAAAATCCTTTCATCTCGTAGCGGGTGGTGATGTCTACTTTCAAATGTTCGAGCGCGACCAACCATTCAAATTTAGTGCAGAGGCTTACTTCAAACATATGTGGGATGTGAACCCGTATAAATTGGCCGACATTCGTTTGCGTTATTTCGGTCACAACGACGCTACCGCCTATGCCTACGGAATTGATTTGAATATGCACGGACAATTTATCGAAGGGATTGAATCCTTTTTCAAAATTGGCTTGATGCGTACTCGTGAAAACTTGTTATTTGACCAATACACAGAAAGATATAATTCAGACGGTGAGCTCATTATCCCAGGATTCACGCAAAACAATGTTGCCGTCGATTCGGTTACCATTTTCCCAGGCTACATACCAAGACCAACAGATCAATTGCTCAATATTGGTGTGCTCTTTCAAGACCGCATGCCGCGTTTTGAGCAACTTTCAGTTCAGTTGAGCTTGTTCTTTGGCTCGCGTTTGCCCTATGG
>DIUF01000022.1:38888-51264 GCA_002422285.1 Flavobacteriales bacterium UBA6165
CATGAGCGATTTACGTTTGAGTGTTGAAACGTTCAATATGTTAGGAATCAACAATGTGCTGAACCAAACTTGGATTCAAGATACTGGAGGCCGTCAATATGCTATTCCCAATTATTTGACGCAGCGCCTTTTCAACCTCAAACTCATAGTCAGGATATAGATGTTCGGGAAAACGCTGAAATTTATCGGAAAAGCAATTGCGTATTTTGTAGCAATCCTACTGGCCTATGCCCTACTCATTCCTTTTCTCTGGGGACCGATTTACGATTTTCCTGAACCCAAACCTTTTTCGGGAACACACTTTTACAATCCATACCAAAACATGGATAGCAGTGCTTGGTTCAAAGGCAATTTTCACGCACATGCCAATCCCTATGGTATTTTAACCAATGGTCGAAAAAACACGTCAAAAGCCATTTTTCAGCGCTACGATTCTCTGAATTACAAGTCGTTCAGCATTACAAACTACATGCACATCGACACTTTTCAGTCAAAATCTCCTAAGTACATTCCAGCTTATGAGCATGGTTACTCACCTGTGAAGTACCACCAATTGGTGTTGGGCGCCAAACAAGTGTTTTATTTTGATTACCCCTTGTTTCAATGGAGTTCAAACAAACAGTACATCATTGATCGTGTGCGTCGAAACAGCGACTTACTTGCCATCGCCCACCCAGAATTCATGAGCGCATACAGTTTAACAGACGCCAAAAAATTGTGCAACTACGATTTGGTTGAAGTGATGAACCAACGCAAATTTTCCTTCGACTTTTGGGATGCCGCATTGAGTTCGGGTCGCGCTGTTTGGATTTTGGCCAACGACGACACCCACGACCTCGATGACCCGGCTGATTACGGCATGCAAGCCACGCTGATCAACGCGCCAAGTCAAGAAAAAAATGAGGTTCTCCAAGCCATGAAAGCAGGACGAACCATGGGCTATGCACCCGTGAATTCTCCTGAATTTGGTCACGAACTCAAAGTGCAACACAAGGATGCTTTTCCGCGTTTGTTGTCTTTCGAGGTTTCAGAGCAAGGGGAGATTTCAGGTCGATTCAGCAAGCCCATCAAGGAATATCACGTCTATGCTCAAAACGGTGAAGAAGTGGCGTATGTGTACACAGAACACCAAGACAATCGTGAGATTCAGGCCAAATTTGAAGAGCAACATCAATATTTGCGATTTAAAATCAATTTTGAAGATGCCGATTTGTTGTATTTGAACCCAGTGGTGCGCTATAATGGAGTTGAGTTGCCTATTTTTCATGCGAAAGTAAACATTTGGCAGACTGTGCTTTGGCGTGGATTGGCGTGGGCTGTGTTAGTAACAATCTTGGTGCTTTGGTTCAAAAGAAGAAAAAATAAATATTCCTCGATATAGACTCTGTTCAACATTTCCTAAAATGAATTGGCTAAATTTGGCTAAAGCCAACCCAGAAATCCTATCACTTGCCGAGGGATTAATCCCTCGGCAAGTGAATAAACAAACAATAGGGCTTTAGCCCAATTTATGGGTTTGCTTTCCTTATTCACAGGATTCTTAACTAGCTAAATGCAGAAAGATTATAGTTTACAACTACTAAAAGAAAAAAGTAATTTTTCTCAACTGATTTTTTCATCAACATTTCCCTATATTTGCACCCACATCACGGGGATGTAGCTCAGTTGGCTAGAGNNGGTTCGAGCCCGATCTTCTCCACAAGTTATAATTAGAAAGGATAGATTTTATGTCTATCCTTTTTTTTATTTGTTCTAATCCAATCTCGGGTGCCGATCGATTTTTTCAAGGGAGGCACGACCGAAAGAAAAAACGTATCGGTAAGCCCGATCTTCTCCACAAAAAATAATTAGAAAGGATAGATTTTATTTCTATCCTTTTTATTTTTAGACAGTGCGTGCATCAGCGAATAATTTATGTTATTTGTTTTCAAATTTAATTCTTGTTCAATATTGCCAAGAACAATTAGTTTTTAGATTTATTTTTTATTTTAGAGTCCTAATTCTTCTGAAATAATTGCTGCACAAAATCCTTGGGAAAATGAATAACAATAGTCTCTTATGGCGAAATTCAATTTTATCGCTTTATTTTATGTTAATTAGCATATCAATGCAATCTTGTGATAGGTCAGAGGAAAAAGCGAAAAACTCAAGTTTAAAGGAGCTTGAAGATGGGGAAATGAAAATTGACTCACTGCTAAGTTCATTCGAAAACTCAAGTTTTGACCCGAAAAAAGCAGAGGAAAAATCGGATTCTCTTATTGAAAAATACGATTTGAATTTAGACCGAAAAGGAGCTCTGGCATCTTCTAGTTTTTTGATTGATAAACTCGAAATAAAACTTGATAAATCTGGTAAATTTGAAGCGAATTTTGAATATGAAATACTGAATCCCAATGAGGACGGAATTGAATTTGTGATGCTAGTGATTAGCGACAACACAGTGACTTATTCCACGAAATTGACCAGCAAAATCGGTACAGTTGATTTTAAGATTAAACCTCAAAATGAGATTCATATTGTGTTTCAAGTAATTCCAACTGATATCGCGCGCACTGCAAATAATCAAGAACGCATTTACTCTATTTGGCGCACTTATTCATTAATAAGAAATAATCAAAGTGTTGATGCGAAAAGGATTTTAACACCCAAAATTGACGATGAGCTGCTTAAACTTGTTTTGCTTGCAACAGAAAAGATCTTGTGATTTGAATTAGGTGCGTGTTTGAATTAGTAACAAAAGTTGCTCCATTGAATTAACAACCATACTTTGAAAGAGTGGCATGCACAAAAAGCCAACAGCTAAAAGCCAATCGCTAACAGCTTTCTCCCAAAAAAACCACTACTTTTACACCCGATTTTGTAAACAAGCTCATGAGTCACCTAGAAGAACTAAAAAAACGCCGCACTTTTGGCATTATCTCTCACCCGGATGCTGGAAAAACCACGCTCACGGAAAAATTACTGCTTTTTGGTGGTGCAATCCAAACTGCGGGTGCCGTAAAGAACAACAAAATCAAGAAAACTGCTACTTCCGACTTCATGGAAATCGAGAAACAACGGGGTATCTCGGTGGCTACTTCGGTGATGGCTTTCAACTACAAAGACAAGCAAATCAATATTTTGGACACACCTGGTCACAAAGATTTTGCTGAAGACACCTTCCGTACGCTTACCGCTGTGGATAGTGTTATTCTCGTTATCGACTGTGCCAATGGGGTTGAAGCTCAAACAGAAAGATTGATGGAGGTTTGTCGCATGCGCAAAACGCCCGTGATTGTGTTCATCAACAAAATGGACCGTGACGGTAAAGACCCTTTTGAGTTGTTGGACGAATTGGAAACCAAACTCGACATCAAAGTGCGTCCGCTTGCTTGGCCAATTGGTATGGGCTACAATTTTCAAGGCGTTTACAGCATTTACAAGAACAAATTGAACTTGTTTCAGGCCGAAAAAACGAAAATCGCGGCTGAAGTTGCGCAGTTCGACAATGTCAACAATCCTGAAATTGATGAAATCATTGGAGACCAAGCAGCTGCTCAATTGCGCGAAGATTTGGACTTGTTGGAAGGTGTTTACGATCCCTTCGACCGAGAAAAATACTTGAATGCAGAAGTGGCTCCCGTGTTTTTTGGTTCGGCGGTAAACAACTTTGGTGTTCAGGAGCTTTTGGAATCGTTTATTGAAATTTCTCCTGAACCGCAAGGGCGCGACACAGACAAAAAATTTGTGGCATCCACCGAACCCAATTTCAGTGGATTTGTGTTTAAGATTCATGCCAACCTCGATCCTAAGCACCGCGACAGAATTGCTTTCTTGCGCATTGTTTCGGGGAAATTTGAACGCAACACTTTCTACAACCACATTCGTTTGGACAAGAAAATGAAATTTGCGAACCCAACATCTTTCATGGCCCAAGACAAAAGCGTAATCGATGAAGCTTTTCCCGGTGATGTAGTGGGTTTATATGATGCTGGAAATTTCAAAATTGGCGATACATTAACCGAAAAAGACAACTATTCATTCAAAGGAATTCCGAGTTTTTCGCCAGAAATCTTCCAAGAATTGGAGAACCTCGACCCTTTGAAGTCGAAACAATTGGAGAAAGGTATCAACCAGCTGATGGACGAAGGCGTGGCACAAATGTTTATCCAACAACCCGGTAATCGAAAAATCATTGGAACCGTTGGTCAGCTACAGTTTGAAGTGATTTTGTATCGTTTGGAACATGAATACGGCGCCAAATGTAGTTTCCGTCCAAGGAATTTCCACCTCGCCACTTGGATAACCAGTGACGACGATGCAAAAATTGAAGCCTTCAAACGCGCCAAAACATCCAACGTAGCAATGGACACCGATGGCAATTTGGTGTTTTTGGCTGAAACGCCATTTTTGTTGCAAATAGCCGAAAGAGATTATCCTGAAATCACTTTCCACCGAACCTCTGAGTTCTTGTTGGAGAAGAAAAAATAAGCCTATGACACGTTTGCGCTTGGATCTACAATACGATGGAACCGACTTTCACGGTTGGCAAATTCAGCCCAACGCAATCACGGTGCAAGAAGAAATTCAAAAGGCACTCACACGACTCAACAGCAATCAAAAAGTGGAAGTTGTGGGTTGTGGCAGAACAGATACTGGCGTTCATGCCATGCATTATGTGGCGCACTGCGATTTGAATTACCCCGATTTGAACGAGCTGCAATTCAAGCTCAACGGCATGATGCACAAAGGAATTGCTATTATGGAAATCAGAGAGGCACATCCTGAATTTCATGCACGCTTTGATGCCACAAAACGCACCTACCGCTATTTCATAGATAAGCGCAACAATCCATTCAACAACCGCTTTGCCCATTTTTCTCGCCATCCCTTGGATGTGAACAAGATGAATGAAGCTGCAACACATTTGTTAGGCCGACAAGATTTTGAGTCCTTCGCCAAGCACCATTCAGATGTCAACAATTTCTATTGCGAGGTTTTTAGTGCATTTTGGACGGAAACCGACGAACAATACATTTTTGAAATCAGTGCCAATCGTTTTCTTAGAAACATGGTACGCGCCATTGTAGGCACCTTGGTTGATGTTGGTTTAGGCAAAATTGAACCCGCTGAAATCCAGGAAATTATTGCAAAAAAGAGTCGTTCAGAAGCTGGCACAAGTGTTCCCGGAAAAGGTTTGTTCTTGTGGAAAATTGAATACGACGAGAAATAAATCTCCGTTCCCTCAACCAATTCGACGGAATAATCAATTTGACTTGTAAACTTCGAATTCAATCTATACTTTTACAGCAAACCCAAATGCCAATTCATGCTAAAAAGATTACTCATCCCAATCATCTTTATTTGTGCGGCGTTCACTTTGCATGCACAGTGCACGATGTTGGGATTTAGCACCTATATCGGGCCATGCAACAATGGTGTTTATTTGGTTTCTGGTAATCTGTCTTTTGTCAATGCTCCAGTTTCTGGACAACTTATCATCACTTCGAGCTCTGGTCAATCACTCACATTTTATGCTCCATTTGGTAGCCAAATGAATTATGAATTCGATAATATACCAGCAACAGGAGCGCCAACAACCTTGAGTGCATATTTTACTGCAAATACAGCGTGCAGCATTTCCATTACCATTGTGAACACACCTGTTTGTCCTTGTATTATAACTGGTATCACGGCCAATGTTTCTGCCTGCGAAAGTCAAGGCAACACATTCAACATCACTGGGCAAATTGCCTTTGTAACACCGCCTAACATTGGCACTTTAACCATAACCGATTGTTCAGGAAACACACAAATCTTCGAGCCACCTTTTGTGAGTCCGCTCAACTATGCACTCAATGGCATTTTTGCAAATGCAACACCCAATTGCATGGTTACCGCCACATTTACTGGAGCGCCAAATTGCAGCATAGAAAGTGATGTTTTCAATTATCCACAACTCTGCAATTGTGATGCCGATGTGGGTAGCTTTACGGTCGCACCTCTTGGGCAAAGCAACAGCATCAGCAACCTCTGCCCTGGCGACCAAATACTATTTTCAGCCAACAACAATTTTATTCCACCTGCCAATATCGGCGGCACTTTTCCCTACGACCCCAATCTTGGCTTACTTGCATTTTCTTGTCCACCAACAACGCCTCTTTATGGCAATATCAACAATGACCCATGCTTGGTTGGATTCATCAATGGGCAAAACAATAATTCTTGGGCTGTGAGTAATGTTTTGGCTGACGGATCAATGCTATATTTAGTTCCCGTAACTTTATACAACGCCAACACCGGACTGATTTTCAATCCAGAATTTGTGAGCAATTGCTATGATATGGGTGAGGTATATCCCATTCGTTTTTTGACTGAAATCAACGGCAATGTATCGAGTAATTGTCAAACAGGCACCTTGAGCGCAAACATTTCAGGTGGCTATCCAGCGGCAAATGGCGGAAATTTCACAGCGCAAAACCTGCTTCCTTCAAGTGCCTCATTTGTGAATACAACCTGTGGCAACAACGGAAACATCAACGTTTCTGGGCTTCAAGACGGGGATAATTATTCCTTCGATGTGCTGGCCCCAAACGGCTGTTTTATAACTATTTCTGGTGTTTTTGAGGGGCTACTGCCTTTAGAAATCTCATACTCAGAAAACAGCTTTTGTAGTGATGGCGTCAATCCTATTCCACAAATCATTGGACAACAAGGCGGCACATTCTCATCACAAAATTCGGGCTTGGTCATCAACCCATCCACAGGTGAGATAAACTTACAAAACTCTGCAGCAGGCACTTATACCGTTATCTATCAAAGTCCTGAACCCGTTTGTTTTTCGATAGCCAATTTTGAGTTGAGCATTCATCAACCGCAAGTTGTGTATCAAAACTACTCCGTTTGTGAGGTAGATGTGCCTGTTGTTTTCAGTGGATTCACCTTTTTTGAATCTGGCGAAGAAGCCATATTATTCACCGATAGCTTTGGGTGCGATTCAACAGTAATCATCAGCGTTGAAGTTGTGCCGACACCAATTCCTGTGATTTTTAGCACCATTACAGAAGGCTGCACACCGCTTACGGTCAATTTCTTGAATTTAACTGAAGGCCAATACAGTTCATGCGTTTGGGATTTCGGGGTCAACAATGGCATAGTGAACCAATGTGGGAATTTGAATCATACTTTTACAAACGAAGGCTGTTTTGACATTAGTCTAGCGGTTACGAATGCTTTGGGCTGCACAGGAATTGTCACATTGGAGAACTACATTTGTGCTATTGCCACGCCAGAGGTCAATTTTACAACGGCGTCTTTGGAAATTATGGCCAATGACCCTATCGTGCAATTCATCAATCTGAGTGCTTTCGCTGATTCAAATTTTTGGAATTTTGGTGACTTTAATTTCTCAACAGACTTTTCGCCCACGCATCTTTATCCGGAAGAAGCAGGAATTTATAGCGTTATATTATACTCTTTTAATGACTACTGTGTTGACTCTTTGACACAAATTATTGAGGTAACAAACAAGCCCATTTACTATGTGCCAAATAGCTTCACACCAAACAACGACGGTGTGAATGACCTTTTCCTACCAATAATTTATTCAGGTTTCGACGATAGATTTTATTCCTTCACCATTTTCAATCGCTGGGGAGAATTGCTTTTCGAAACGCAGAATTACCTCCAAGGTTGGGACGGCATCTTTGACGGAATTTCTGTCAGCGATGGCCTATATCAATACACAATCAGCTTCAAACATGCCGAAAATGAAGATATAACATTGGTTCGCGGACATGTATTGGTGATTCGATAATTGAATCAACTTTTGGGGATTAGTTTTTCCCTATCAGAATGTAATAATACCCCATTCTACCAGAGCTTGAAAAGAGAAGTTGTTGGTTGCTTGTTCGAGCCACATCTGTAAACAAGCTAAGCATATTCATTCTGTTGAATGGTTCTTCGCCATAAGTGATGAGACTATGCGTTTTAATGAGTCCATTGGCACTAACTGCAACTCGAGCCAAGTAATTAAAACTTGGGCGCTGTGATAAATACCGCGTGCCTCGCTTTGGATTGGGGTCAAAATTATCTGCGTTGTCGTTGAATATCAAATTCAATTCTTCATCATTTACTACTACTTCAAATGTGACGTATGGATCTATACCACCTCGATACATTTTAGGGATTTTCGCAGACCACAAAATGCGACCATCTTTCGCAATTCGTGTTACAAAAATATGCTCGTAATTGTAGATGATTCGATTAATTGCACCACCTTGAGTAACTCCACTAGATTCATAAGTCAGATATTGGACTTCGCCGACCATAGAAATTTCTCCACTAGGATGATGAATGAAATGTAGGGGTATAATTTCTCTATTCAATTTCAAATCCCTTCCAGCTTTAATCTCCCGTTCTGCCTTACGTTTTTGTCTGTCTGATAAGCCATTCATCATCACTTCATTCTTGATTAATCCATGGCGCACGTTGTAGTGGTCGAGCGACTCGCGATCAAATTCGGTGGAAACGACACCAATTCCGGGATTAAATCGTTTCATTTCAGCATAATAACCTATCAATAAAATATTACCCTCAGGATTAAATTCAATTCTAGCACTTTGCAACTGTCCCTCCTTAAAAGAAAACTTACCCATACTGAGTTTACGATCTTTGAAACGCAAAATGGCAAAACTCGGATCCTCACTTTTTCGATCTGGAATCTTCTGACCAAGGAAAAACAAATTACCTGCATCATCGACAAGCGTATAGCGTACATTGAAATCAATTTTTTCAACGCTCATTTCAATACGTTCACTCAACTCTATATGAATTAAATCACTGCGCATCAAAACGACATAACGATAATCATTTTCCTGTTTACCCATAAGTGGTGTGCGCTTGTAAGGAATAAATGAAAAAAGTACTTTTTGTGCATTAGGGGAAATTTGAACATCAAACCGCACTGGACCAGTTTCATTCTGGGTTTCGAAAATTTTAATGCGCTGTGTAAGTTGAACTTGTTTAAAATCAACTTCTTGAACATAATACGCCAAAGATTTGTCCCCTCGTCGGAGTTCAGACGAAATAACAAACACGCGATCATTGACACGCATAACATCCTCTATTTCAAAACGCTGCTCATCAATTTCAGCTGTTATCTCTGTTTGCGCTCGCGTTCTAAGCTCCAAATCTAATTTTTCAATAAAAAACCTGCGTCTTCGGAAACCGCGATAAACTTGTTCTCGCATCACTAAAAAACCGTCTTCAAGCTGTTCAGCAAACAAAATTCTCGGAATTCCGTTGTCATCAGTTTTAATGGGTTCGCTTCCTAAATTGACATACCAATTGTCACCTTGAGCAGTAAGAGGTCCAGCAATCACTAGGCATAAAGCAGTCAAAAGTAAAAAACTCATTTTTTTCAAAACATGCATAAATATATGGTCTATTTGGCTCACGGGGCTGAAGAAATACCCCATGAAAATATTGGTAAATGTAAACAAATATTCGGCTAATCAGTGCAAGTAAAAATGAGAATTAAGAATGAGGAATGATGTCATCAACCAAGTTTATTTCAAAAAAATGCTCAGCACTATGAAGAATAGTTGTACTTTTGTTTCCCGTAGTTACACAAGCAAAACGCAATGTCAAATAGTACCAAATACGTTTTTGTAACCGGGGGCGTTACATCATCACTAGGCAAGGGAATTGTTTCCGCATCTCTCGCCAAATTACTTCAAGCCAGAGGTTACAGAGCCACCATCCAAAAATTAGACCCCTACATCAATATTGATCCGGGAACCTTGAATCCTTATGAGCATGGGGAGTGTTTTGTGACCGACGACGGCGCAGAAACCGACTTAGACTTAGGGCATTATGAGCGTTTTTTGAATATTCCTACTTCTCAAGCAAACAACGTAACTACAGGTAGAATCTACCAATCCGTTATAGAAAAAGAACGTCGTGGCGATTATTTGGGCAAAACCGTTCAAGTGATTCCGCACATCACTGATGAGATAAAATCACGCATCCAAATCCTCGGTCAAACGGGCAATTACGACTTCGTGATTACAGAAATTGGAGGGACTATTGGCGATATCGAGTCTTTGCCTTATGTAGAGGCTGTTCGTCAGATGCTTTGGGAATTGCCAGAAGATTGTTTGGTGATTCACTTGACTTTGGTGCCTTATTTGGCCGCGGCTGGAGAATTGAAAACTAAGCCTACCCAACACAGTGTGAAAGCTCTTTTGGAATTGGGCGTGCAACCAGATATTTTGGTTTGTAGAACAGAACATCATTTGGATGAAGGTTTGCGTGGAAAAATCGCCAAGTTTTGTAACGTATCGATTAATGCCGTTATCGAATCCATAGATGCTAAATCCATTTACGAAGTGCCTTTGTTGATGATGGCCGAAAAATTGGATGAAGTGGTACTCAAAAAATTGAACTTACCATCCGATAGCGAACCGCAATTGGACAAATGGAAGGAATTTTTGAATCGCTTGCACCACCCTACCAAAACTGTAAACATTGGTTTGATTGGGAAATATGTGGAATTGAAAGATTCCTACAAATCCATCAGCGAGGCCTTGATACATGCAGGTGCCAGCAATGGTGTTAAGGTGCATATTGACTGGATTCATTCCGAAAAAATTGACACCAATAACATTGCCGATGCCTTGAAAAATTTGGATGGCATCTTGGTTGCCCCAGGATTTGGTTCACGTGGCATTGAAGGAAAAATTGAAGCGATTCGCTACGCCAGAGAAAACAAAGTACCCTTCCTGGGAATCTGTTTGGGTATGCAATGTGCTGTAATTGAATTCGCTAGAAATGTTTTGGGTCATACAGGCGCACATACCACAGAAATTGAAAAAGATGCTGCTCATCCTGTTATAAGCATGATGGAAGAGCAAAAGCAAATTTTGGATTACGGCGGAACGATGCGTTTGGGTGCTTATCCCTGTCATTTGAAAACCGATTCTAAGATTTTTGCCGCTTATGGTACAGAGGATATCTCAGAACGTCATCGTCACAGATATGAATTCAACAACGATTACCTCGAAGCCTTTGAAGCTGCCGGCATGAAAGCTACGGGTATCAATCCAGAATCGAACTTGGTTGAAGTCGTTGAAATTCCAGAACATCCTTGGTTTGTTGGCGCACAATTCCACCCAGAATACAAAAGCACGGTGGATAATCCGCACCCGCTTTTTGTAGCGTTTGTGAAGGCGGTTGTTGTGGGATAGCGTTTGGCGGTTAGCGATTGGCTGTTATGCAAAAGCAAAATAATCCAATAGAAATACAGTGACTTACTCCTGTGCTTCCTACCCGTTACTGAAGACAGCTTGGTGGTCTCCAAACGTGTTCGAACCAATGACATTTTTTCTAAAGTGCAGATTTTCAAAAAGAAAGAGATTTCTCGCTTCACTCGAAATGACAGTGCTTAGGTGAGATTATCGTCGCGCAAAGCGCGACGAGTATCCCCTTGTAGTCTGTCATTTCGACGTGTGAAACACGGAGAAATCTCTGTTAAATTAAACGGATAGTAAAATTGTGATTATCCTTTCAAATATATAAACAAATTTGCTTATATTTGTAACATGGAAAGCACATTGAACATACTCAAAGGCACGCACCCAGGATTGTATCTGGCTAGAGAATTGAACAAACGCAAGTTGAATCAGCGCCAATTGGCTTTGGAAATTAATGAGCATCCACAAACATTGAACGCGGTGATCAAACAGAAAAGAAGCATTACCACCGCTTTGGCACTGAAGTTAGAAAATCAACTCGGTTTGTCAGAAGGTTTTTTGGCTATTCTCCAGACGTATCACGACATTGAACAATTGAAATCAAAATCAAATGCTAAACCCGATTTATCGAAATTCAGCAAATCAACATTTTGGGACACCGACATCCCAAAAATCGATTGGCAAAAAATGAAAGCATCTGTTATTGAAAGGGTTATGAGCTATGGAACAGAAGAAGAAAAAGAAGAAATTCGTCGTTTTTATGGTGAGTCAGATATTCAGTTTGATTTAAAATAAATGTATTGGAATACAGTAAGCCCACTATTATCTTCAACGCTCAAAGAATTGATGCGAGAGGATTTATTCAAGGATTTTGTTCTTGTTGGAGGCACTGCACTGAGTTTGCAATTTGGACATAGGTTGTCAGTCGACATTGACCTTTTCTCATCCAAACTTTATGGAACCATTGATTTTCAAAAAATCACCAAATTTCTAGAGAGCAAATTTCCCTATTGCCATCACAATAACATCGAACCTGTTGCATTCGGCAAAAGTTATAAAGTCGGTACATCATTTCACGAAAGCATCAAAATTGATGTTTATTACACTGATGATTTTGTTTTCGACTTGAACATAATCGATGG
>DIUF01000062.1 GCA_002422285.1 Flavobacteriales bacterium UBA6165
AAGCCAGTAATCCTGAGCAATTATCCAGCAAAAATCAAGGCGTTTTATATGCGTCAAAACGACGATAATGAAACAGTTGCCGCTATGGATGTGTTGTTCCCTGGCATTGGTGAAATTGTTGGTGGTTCGCAACGTGAAGAACGTTTGGATATCCTGAAGAAAAAATGTGCAGACTTCAACATCCCTGAAGAAGACCTTTGGTGGTATTTGGATACCCGTCGCTTTGGATCTGTACCTCACGCTGGTTTCGGTTTGGGCTTCGAACGCATGGTGATGTTTGTAACCGGAATGACCAATATTCGCGACGTGATTCCCTTCCCAAGAACACCAAATAATTGTGAGTTTTAGTATGTACTAAAATCCTTTATGGAGTTTTAACACATTTCCCCAAAATCCCAACCCCTCACTGTCGTATCTTTGTGCAACAACGAAGAGATATGAAAGTAAGAGTTTACAGCATTCAAAACTACGACCTGCCCTTTATTGAGGCGGCAAACAAGAACAAACACGAACTGCTTTTTACAGAAGAGGCATTAACGCTGGACACGGTGCATATGGCTAAAGGCTGCGAAG
This sequence comes from Flavobacteriales bacterium UBA6165, assembly GCA_002422285.1. Taxonomy (GTDB): domain Bacteria; phylum Bacteroidota; class Bacteroidia; order Flavobacteriales_D; family Crocinitomicaceae; genus UBA6165. The sequence goes on from DIUF01000062.1 coordinate 574, forward strand.
CCGTTGCCTTGTTTACCAGTGATGATGGCTCTGCTCCAGTGCTTGAAAAACTAGCTGAGATCGGTGTGCGCTTTATTTCGTTGCGCTGTGTGGGATACAACCATGTAGATGTAAAAAAAGCCTCTGAACTTGGCATCCGCGTTGCCAATGTGCCAGAATATTCGCCTTATGCCATTGCTGAACACAGTGTTGCACTTTTGATGGCGCTCAACCGCAAGATAATTCCTTCTCAGTTGTTGATGCAAATGCAAGATTTCCGATTGGACACGCTCATCGGATTTGATTTACGTGGTAAAACTGTTGGCGTGGTGGGAACAGGAAAAATCGGTTTTGCCTTTGCCCAAATCATGCATGGTTTCGGATGTAAACTTTTAGCTTACGACCCTTCACCGAATGAAAATGCTGATCGTATTGGTATGACATACGTGAGCATGGACGAACTCTTGCGCCATTCTGATGTAATTTCCTTGAATTGTCCATTGAATGAACACACAACAAACCTCATCGATGATAGAGAATTTGCTTTGATGAAACAGGGCGTTTTCTTCATCAATACCGCTCGTGGTGGCGTGGTGAATACCGATGCGCTCATCAAGCACTTGGAAAACGGAAAAATTGGTGCAGCAGGTTTAGATGTTTACGACAAAGAACAAGGTTTGTTCTTCAAAGACCACCGCAATTCACGACTCTCAGATGCCAATTTTGCTCGTTTGCGCTCCTTTACCAATGTATTAATCACCGGACATCAAGCCTTTTTGACCAATGAAGCATTGGGTGGAATTGCAGGAACCACCATCTTCAATTTAGATTGTTGGAGCAAAGGAGAAGCATCAAAAAACGAGGTCAATTAAACCTTAAATTTTGGAAACCGCCATCGTAATAGCAGCTTTTGTTCTTCTACTCATAGGAGCACTATATTTCAATAAAATTTGGTTGGGGGCTTTGTTGGGTGTACTGCTCATGCTCATTTATCAATCCACTTTTGCCAGCGAGGGAATAATTTTGACTTTCGGCAATGCTGCTATCATTTCTACAGAATTACTTCTGCTCATTTTCGGTGCCTTTTTGTTTTACAACACACTCCAAAGCAGAAAACATTTTGAGCCGCTCATCAAACACTTTACTGGCAATGGAGCCAAATTAGAAGTACTGCTCTTCTTCTCCATTTTCTTCGGAAGTTTTTTAGAAGGAGTGGCTGGATTTGGGATTCCCGCCATGCTCATCGCACCCATTTTACTCTCTTTGGGCTACAAACCCTTAACAAGCATCACCATTCCATTAATAGCGAATTCTACTTCTGTGCTTTTTGGAGCATTGGGCACTCCTCTCGTTGTGGGATTGCAACAAACAGGTGTGGGAGAATTAATCCCCATAATCATAAGGCTCAACGCTTTGCCGATATTAGTTCTGCCATTTGTGTTAACCTACATCTACAAGAAAACAGAAAAAGAAAACATCAACATCCTCAAATGGACACCAAAATTGCTTGCTACAGGCCTCATCTTCCTTGTGCCTTTTGTTGCCACATCATTGTTCAGTATTGAATTGCCGAGTGTTGTTGCAGGACTTGTCGGAATGCTCGTGTTTTCAAGTGCAATCATTCCCAAAACACAGCGGCCCTCATTTGGATTGTGGGCAAAGTTTCTTCAGCCCTATGCGCTTTTTCTTGTCCTATTGCTCGTGTCGAGATTTTTACTCATAGAAAACAAAATAAACGTCGCAGCTGGACTTAAAACCATTTCACTCTATCAACCCGGATTTGTTTTCCTGATTGCGGTACTGCTCATGAACCTCCTCCAAAAAAGAGGCGCTTACAAGCTATTCATTGAAGCCAAACAAACAGCATTCAAGCTACAAAAAACAGCATTGACCATCGTGTTTTTGGTCTTATTCGCGCAAGTCATTCAAACAGCACTGAGCCAAAGTTTGGTCGGATTAATGGCTTCCGAAAACAAGACCTTTATCGCGCCACTATTGGGAGCCCTGGGCAGTTTCACGCTCGGCAGTGCCACCATGAGCAACTTAATCTTTTCAGGTGCATTGGAAAGTGTAACAATCTCAAAAAGTCTGCTTTTGATGGCTCTCCTTCACAGTGGTTCGTGCGTAGGAAACGTAATCTCGCTTCAAAATATACTTATGGTGAATAGCATCATGCCTCACGCCGAAAAAACCAAGTCTATTTTCAGCCTGAATATCCGCTGGTTTATCCTTTATTTAGCACTCATTGGGCTTGGGATATTGATTCTCGGGAATATTTGAGAGCATCAAGCCTATTCACTCGAGCATTGTTCTTATTTTTGTCGAATTAACACAAAGCTATGCCACGCATTTTAACTGGAGTACAAAGTACAGGGACACCACATTTGGGAAATATTTTGGGCGCGATTTTACCCGCCATTCATTTGTCGGAAAATCCTGCCAACGATTCTTTTTTGTTCATCGCAGACATGCATTCTTTGACGCAAATCAAAGATGGCAATGAACTACGCGAAAACAACAGAAGTACCGCAGCAGCTTGGTTGGCCTGTGGTTTGGACACCAAAAAAGTGACATTTTACCGCCAATCGGATGTGCCTGAAACCGCTGAATTGTCGTGGTATTTGAGCTGCTTTTTTCCTTATCAGCGTCTGACTTTGGCACATTCATTCAAGGACAAAGCCGACCGTTTGGAAGACGTAAACGCCGGACTTTTCACCTACCCCATGCTCATGGCTGCCGATATTTTGCTCTACGACGCTGAATTTGTTCCTGTGGGCAAAGACCAATTGCAACATTTGGAATTTACACGCGATGTGGCCTCCAGATTCAACCACAAAATGGGCGAAACATTGGTCTTGCCACAAGATTCTTTGAACGAAGAAACGATGATTATTCCAGGCACAGACGGACATAAAATGAGCAAATCGCGCAACAATTTCATCAACATCTTCTTGCCAGAAAAGCAACTTCGCAAACAAATCATGGGCATTGTTACGGACAGCACACCTTTGGAAGAACCCAAAAATCCAGATACTTGTAATGTTTTTGCCTTGTATAAATTATTGGGTTCACCAGAACAAATCGAGGCATTGCGACAAAACTACTTGGCAGGCA
>DIUF01000034.1 GCA_002422285.1 Flavobacteriales bacterium UBA6165
GAAGAATGGTTTGATGATATTGAAGACGGTTGGATAGCTGTGGTGAATCCTGCCGATCATGTTTATGCGGAAATGCAACGCGCTAGAATCGACCATTATTTGGTGATGGGTGGCGATTTGGATATTGTGGAATGGCGCACCATGAAGCCCTTTCATTTTTTCGGGAAAATCCGCGATATTGCGGAAAGGAGGTTGAATTAGAATGTGTCTGCTAGGTACTAATCGGTTGTTCTATCGAGTTTATAGGGATGAGGGTTGTTGGACACAGAGTTCCACAGAGAAAACACACCTCGAAGAAGCAGCGAAGCTAAAGTTTCACAGAGTTTTTTGAGTATAAAATTGCTAGCCGCTAGCCGCTAGCCGCTAGGTGCCAGTAGCCAGCCGCCCCATTCAAGCTACTGCCAATTCAAATGCATCCAATCTTCAGCGTTTTTCGTGGCATAATTCATTTGGATTATTTTCATCAACTCGTTGATATGCTCCAAATGATAAGAGCGCGGATGAAAAGCAGCTACTATACTTCTAGCAGGAACAGGTTGTTTCAAGCGAACAATTTTGTTTTGGTCGATGTGGTCTTTGGGATAATTCATCGGAATCACCGTGTAGCCACCGTAGCGGTCGACCATGCGAGTGAGTACATCGATGCTGCTTCCTTGATAATTCCAGGCCGAATCCACTGCGCAAAGATTTTCCATTTGGGCGCGCAAGCAATTTCCTTTTATGAGGAGCCAAGGCAACTCATCTTGCAAGTCAGACACTTTTTCTAGAGGACGTGGATTTTTCATGTAAAAGGCAATTTCTTCTGAAAATAGCTTTTGCACTCTGAATTCTGGTACTTCAATGGGTCCTGAAAGTATGGCTAGATCAATTTTTCTGAGCTTCAACAATTCCAACAGATCGTCTGTGCGATGTTCCTCAAAAACAAGCTGGTAGTTTTGAGAATCTTCCTGCATCAATCCAAATAAATCAGGTATGAGGTAGTGCGCAATGGTTGGGATTATGCCAATTTTGAGTTCTTCACGCGCTATTTTTTTATCGGTTTTAATCAGTTGATCCAATTGCGACATGTCTTGCTGTAACTGAAGAAAAACTGGTAGCAATTTACGCATTAAGGCGGTTGGCTCTAGCGGACTTCTATCACGATCAAACAATCTGCCTCCCAAGACTTGTTCTGCTTTTTGAATCTGAACCGAAAGCGTGGGTTGGGTAACAAAGCACTTTTCTGCCGCGCGTTGAAAGTGACGTTCTTCGAAAAGCGTTAGAATATATTGGATTTGAACAATGCTTACCATAGGTATATATTATAAATACGCTAAAGTAATAAATTTCATTTATAGGTCTAGCTCTTAATTTTGTTTTCTTCCTTCCAAATAAGCCACGCCATATGAATCCAACCTAAAATCATTAAAACTCCTCCAATTGGAGTAATTAACCCGATAATTTTTGGAAATTGAATTTCTTGGTGACCAAGCGTGATGAGCAAAATAATGGAGCCGCTGAAGAGCACCAAACCAGCAAGGATAACTCGAGTTGACTTTAGGATATACCTTGGAAATAAAGCCAAAACAAGAAACGCCAATCCGTGAATGGTAAGGTATTGATTGGATGTGAGGAAACTTCGCAAGCGTTCTTCGGAAAGTATTTCGCTCAAAGCGTGAGCACCAAGAGCGCCGAGACTTATCGAAATTACAAGAAGCAGCGCGCCGATTAGTGCTAGATTTTTATTGTTAATCATGTTGTGTCAATAGGGTTTTTGCATTTTCGATGGCTGCATTGGTGATATTTTCACCTGAAAGCAATTGCGCAATTTCTTGCTTGCGTTCGTCCTCATTTAAAGCGAGGACATTTGAAACTGTTCTGCCTCCAAGTGATGTTTTCCGCACCGATAAATGATGGTGTCCTGCTGCTGCCACCTGCGGCAAATGTGTAATCGTCAACAATTGTCTGTTTTTGCCCATTTCACGGAGCAATTGCCCAATTCTGTCTGCAACATCACCAGAAACACCTGTGTCTATTTCATCAAAAATAACGGTAGGAAGGGCTTTTCTTTCGCTCATCAAAGTCATCAAAATAAGCATCAAACGACCCAGTTCACCACCTGAGGCTACCTTCTCAATAGGTTGAGGTTCAATGCCTTGATTTGTAGAAAACAAAACATCAACTTGATCGAATCCAGAAGAATCAAAGTTAGATTTTGGCGTTAATTTAAACGCAACTCGGGCATCATTCAACTTGAGTCGATTGAAATAGGGGAGTAGTTGAAGACCAATTTGTGTTGCGGCTTTTTTTCGTGCCTCAGACAAGGCAGCGCCTTTCAATTTTAGTTCGGTTAAACTTGATTCATAGAGTTTTTCTGCATTTTTCAAATCAAATTCTAGGGATTCAGAAAGCAGATTTTTTTCCAATAATTGCTTGTAATATGCATTAAGTTCGTCCTGATTTTCCAATTGATGTTTGCGCAAAGCCTTTTGAAAAGACTCCAGTTTGTTGTTCAAGAAATCCATTTGATTGGGATCAATTGTGATGGATTCCGCAAACGATTCCATTTCTGCAAGGATGTCCTTGAGCTCAATATCTGCAGTAGTAATGCGTTCCAACAGGGTTGCGGCCACTTTCGAAACTGGTGCGATTTTTTGTAAGTTATTTTTGATGCGATTCAAAGACAACAATACACCATCTGTTTGTTCCAAGATTTGTATTGATTCGCTTGTATTTTGAATCAGCACTTCAGCGTGTTCAAGTTCGTGAAGCTCTTCGATGAGTGCGTCATAATTGGTTTTTTCCAAATCAAGTTGTGCCAATTCTTCAATTTGAAATTGTACAAAATCACGCTCGCGTATCAACGACTGCCATTGTTCTTGAAGGGCCTTCAACTGTATCTTAGCTTTTTGATGGGCAGTAAACTCAGCGTGGTATGCTTTCAATTCATTTTGATGAGTTCCCAGGATATCAATGATGCTGAGTTGGAAATTTTTATCCCTCAATTCGAGCGTATTGTGTTGAGAATGAATATGAATCAATTTAGATGTAAGTCCTTTGAGTAAATTCAAATTGACAGGTGAATCGTTGATGAAAGC
>DIUF01000068.1 GCA_002422285.1 Flavobacteriales bacterium UBA6165
ACCATCTCCGCACTCGAACAAGGCAAAGCGCGATCCACTTTCTTAAACAGACCTTGCAGTACTTTACCTGGACCCACTTCGATCACCTCCGTTAATCCATCGGCAATCATTTGGTTCATGGTTTGTGTCCAACGCACTGGAGCTGTCAATTGATCTACCAAATTGCGCTTAATTTCTTCAGGATTTGTAACACCTTTTGCAACCACGTTTTGGTAAACTGCACAAGTTGGTGTGTTGAAAGTTGTATTTTCTATAGCGGCGGCCAATTCTTCGCGTGCTGGCTCCATCAAAGGTGAATGAAAGGCACCGCCCACTTGTAAAAGAAGTGCTCTTTTGGCGCCGGCTTCTGTGCACAATTCGCAGGCTTGTTCAACCGCAGGAATGGCTCCTGAAATCACCAACTGACCTGGACAATTGTAGTTGGCAGCAACCACAACACCGTCAACTTTAGTGCAAATTTCTTCAACAACATTGTCCTCCAATCCTAAGATAGCCGCCATTGTTGATGGTTCTGCCTCACAAGCTTTTTGCATCGCCAAAGCACGTTTTGACACCAAGCGCAAACCGTCTTCAAAATTCAAAGTCCCGTTTGCAACCAAGGCAGAAAATTCGCCCAAAGAATGACCTGCTACCATGTCAGGTTGAAAAGCATCACCCAAAACTTTCGACAAAATCACAGAGTGTAGGAAAATAGCCGGCTGCGTCACTTTTGTGGCTTTCAAATCTTCGTCAGTTCCAGAAAACATGATATCTGTGATTCGGAATCCCAAGATGTCATTGGCTTGCTCGAAAAGTTCTTTTGCAACAGGTGAATTGTCGTACAAATCTTTGCCCATCCCAACAAATTGAGCGCCTTGTCCCGGAAAAACGTATGCTTTCATGTGATTTAATTTTAGGTTGCAAAAGTAGAAAAATTGTCCAAGAGCACAGAAAACAGAGCATTTTTTCTAACTTTACACCAAACACGAAAACATGAAGAATTTAACAACAGGACAGTACATCAACATCGCACTTATACTTTTGGTATTGGTTTTTATTGGGCAAAACACTCAAACGGTTGAGGTGAAATTTTTGTTTTTCAAACCTGAGATTCCTTTAATTGTAATAATTTTAGCGAGTTTGCTTTTCGGATATGTAACCGCATTAATTATGAGGAGAGGCAAAACCCAACAAGAAGAGTAAGTCTTGTTAGCGATTTCTAGCAAATTCACTCAGCAAAATAGAGGTTGCCGTGGCCACATTCAAGGATTCTCCCAAGCCAAATTTTGGAATCATAATGGGATCTGTAATGTGATTTCTGATTTGATTACGAATGCCATTTCCCTCATTTCCCATGACCAAAATTGCTGATGCATGCAAGGCAGTTTGATATAGATTTGTGCCCTCCAACAAAGCACCATATATAGGTTTGGTTTGCTTGCTAAGAAACTCTTCCAAGTCTGTATACAAGATGTCTAAATCGTAAATTGCACCCATGGAAGCTTGAACCACTTTAGGGTTACAAATATCAACAGTGTCGTTACTACAGACTATTTGTTTTAAACCAAACCAAACTGCGGATCGTAAAATAGTACCCATATTGCCTGGATCTTGCACACCATCTAAAACAAGAACAAAATCAGATACGTGAATCTTGAATTCAGGATAATCCACCAAAGCCAGAATACCTTGAGGATTTTTAGAAGCACTTATTTGCTCAAAAGTAAGTCTGTCAACCTCTACTAATTCGAAATTATTCAGAAAAGCAAGATCACCGAGATAGTGTTTGCTAATAATTAACTTTTGAATTTTCTGTGGATGCCGTTCAATAATATCCCTTAAAATACGTTCTCCTTCCACGATTAGTTTTTTCTCAGCATCACGGTATTTCTTTAGATGCAGCGACCTCAGGAACTTAATTTCATTCTTAGACAACATGGACAAGCGTGTTTTTTATATTTTTGTTGAACAATCAAGCAGGTTAAATTGAAAACATCCACATATTTCTGGTTTCTAGGTGCACTCATCCTGCTAGGTTGCAATATTACAAAAAAGGTTCCTGAAGGCCAGACTTTATATCACAAACACAACTTTGAAATCATCTACCCTGATGGCCACACGGGGACTAAAATTAGTCGCTCAGAGCTGGAAGAGGTGGCACGAATTCGACCCAATAGAAAAATTCTCGGGATGCGGCTACCACTGCGGGTTTATAATACCATTAACGAAGATATTGTGATTGCTGAAAGAGCGTGTAAAAATGCTCGACTGCATCGCAAGAACATGGAGAAAAAAATCCCACGAGCAGAAAAGAAAAATGATAAACGTATTGCACGTGCTAGAGAGCGTGGAGATAGTTTATATCTGCCCTATCGCATCAAGCTGAAGGACACTTTGGCTCCCAGAAAGTTCATTTATGAGTGGCTGCTCTATGAATTCGGCGAATCTCCGAACTTGATGAATGAAAATCTAGTGCAACGTTCAACTGAGCAAATCCGTTTGTATCTGCAGAAAAAAGGGTATTATCATGCAACAGTGCGCGATACAATTGTTTACTCTCAAAAGAAACATCAATCACGAAAAGCAGAGGTTAAATACCTGATTAATACCGGACAGCCTCACACCATTGACAGCATCTACTTCGAAGGGGAAAACCCCAGAATCCACAGTTTAATCAATAGTTTTTTGGCGCGAAATGAAAAATTAAGAATTGGAGATCCTTTTGATCGTGATGTTTTAGATGGCTTGCGTTTCGAACTTGCACGTATGCTTAGAAATGAGACCTATTATGAGTTTTCACCGAATCACATTTTCTATAAAGCCGATACCACGGCACGACCCTATGGAGTTCAGCTTGGCATTGTGATTCGCCCTAGAAGTATTCGCGACCCGAATAACAAAGATTCTGTTCAAGTTGTTTCTCAACGCCATTATAAAGTCGGCCAGGTTTATTTTCATATTGTTGACACAGTTAGGTATAAAGGCAATTACTCTGCGGATTTGGCTGTGAAAGGCATAAATTTTGGCTCAAACCAACATCCACCAACGCTAGACACATTTATTTACGAGCCAGAAGATATTATACATGCCGATCGCAGACGCGCCACCTTTCTATATAACGGGTCAATGCCAATAAAACCAGAACTACTCGAAATGCGTAATTATCTTGAGAGCAGCCATTGGTATAGAGCCTATTATTTAGATCGAACCTACAATCAAATGCTAGAATTAGACATTTTCCAAAGTATCCAACCCGTTTTAATTGATAATCCAGTTGCAGGCACTGTTGATGTGCACTACTTTTTAGTGCCAGCCAAAACACAAGCTTTCACCTTTGAACCACGAGCAACAAACTCTAACGGCTTTTTGGGTGTTGCTGCTTCTGTCAACTATAAACATCGTAATGTTTGGAAAACCGGAGGTAAGTTTGTTGCAACAATTTCTGCTGGTTTAGAGTCGCAACCACCTGTTTTTGACCAAGACATATCTGGAAACAGAATTAAAACCGCATCAAGAAGTTTCAATACCTTAGAAATTGGTCCTTCAATAAAACTTACTCTGCCGGGACTTTTACCGATTTCACCGCTAAAATTCTCTAAACGGCAGTTGACCAGTACAGAATTCTCTACTGCATTTAATTATCAAGAGCGCTTTGATTTTACCAGAAGGCTTGCACAATTCAATTATTTGTGGCGATGGCGTTCTGATAAATTACAATCTTTTCAAATGGGAATTCCCTTTTTCAATGGATTCAAATTTGTAAATATTTCAAAATCTGAGGCTTTTGAAGAACGACTCCAAGAATTAAACGATGAATTTTTGCGTAATGCATATTCCAATCAATTTATTTACAGCGACTTTAAACTCAGCTATTCTTATTCTAATGAACGACTCTTAGAGTCAATCGCTACTCCTAAACGCCTGTATGTCAATTACGACCTATCTTTGGATTTGGTCGGAAATGCTATTGATTGGCTAAAAAAACCGGTATATGATACCATAATGACCAACAATGATACGGTCATCAGACGTGTTCCGGGCACAGTTTTCGGAGTTCCATACAGCCAATTTTTTAGGATTGACAACGAGGTGAAAATTTATCAGCGCTTTTCTAAAGGTCGTATATTAGCAATGCGCTTTCAGGCAGGTATGGGTTATACTTACGGCAATTCATCAACCGCAATGCCTTTCGATTATGCTTTCTTTGCTGGAGGATCAAACGATAACAGAGGATGGCGCGCTAGAGAATTAGGTCCGGGTTCTTATAAATATTATTTGGATTCATTAGGAACCTTAACACAAATCGGCGATATTCGCCTTGGGGCGTCTTTTGAATACCGTTTCGATTTACCAGGAATTAGTCGATTACATGGCGCCTTTTTCTCTGATATGGGAAATGTTTGGACTTTACGTAATGACCCTAATAGGCCCGGAGGACAATTTACAGCCCAGTTTTATAAAGATATTGCCTTATCAGGTGGATTTGGTTTAAGAATTGACCTCACTTTTCTCGTTATTCGTGCTGATGTTGCAGTGCCTCTGCACAACCCAGCTTTGGACCCTGGCTCTCGATGGATTTGGAATTCTCGCGAAAGTTGGATTAATGAAATGAACAGCTATTATGGCGATTCACCATTGCGCAATGAAGTGCCTAGGCCTTTTATACCCAAACTTCACTTTGCCATAGGGTTCCCATTCTAAAAAAAGAACTATGACCGAATTTAATTTTGCTGACTTCCTGTATAAACCGGGCTGCAAACTCCGAGATTTTCCGCACCGAGTAAAAACACCTTGGGATAAAAATCAATTGACCTTAGAACTCGAAAAATTGCGCTTGGAACTCTCCAAGATTCAAGATAAAATGTATGCCCACAACAGGTATGGGGTTCTACTCTGTTTTCAAGGCATGGATGCAGCTGGTAAAGACAGCCTAATTCGTGAAGTATTTAAAGATTTCAATGCGAGGGGTGTTGTGGTACACAGCTTCAAATCTCCAAATACCAAAGAACTGCAACACGACTTTCTTTGGCGACATTATCTTGCACTTCCAGAAAAAGGCAAATTCACTGTTTTCAATCGTTCACACTATGAAAACGTCTTGGTGACGCGCGTGAATCCGCAATTCTTATTAAGCGAAAGACACCCCGAAATAAAAAGTATCGACGATGTAAATCAAACTTTTTGGGATTTAAGATTTGAGAGCATTCGAGACTTCGAAAAACATTGCTCTAGGAATGGTATTATCATCATGAAGTTTTATTTGAACATGTCAAAAGAAGAGCAGCGACAACGACTCCTCAGACGTATTGATAAGGGTAAACACAACTGGAAATTTGATCCTAGCGACGTTAGAGATAGAGCCCTGTGGGATGATTATGTTCAATGCTATGAGGAGGCTTTTGAGAACACATCATTAGATCACGCACCTTGGTATATTGTGCCATCTGACGACAAAAACATCAGCAGGTTGGTGGTTGCTCAAATCATTTTGGAGACTTTGAATAGATTCGATGATATGCAATATCCTAAACCAGCTCCTGAGATTCAAGCCAAACTACAGGAATACCGCAAGACCCTCGAGGAGGAATAAACAGTAAGGAACAAAAAAGCGGTCAACACATGTCAACCGCTGTTCCATATAATTCAATACTATTGCTCCAAGAAAGGATAACGGTAATCTGCTGGCGGAATAAAATTCTCTTTAATCGTTCTTGCGGAAACCCAACGCAACAAATTCAAAGGCGCTCCTGCTTTATCATTTGTCCCAGAGCCTCTTGCACCACCAAATGGTTGTTGTCCAACTACAGCTCCAGTTGGCTTATCGTTGATGTAGAAATTACCCGCAGCATTTTCCAATCTATCAAAGGCCAAAAGTGTAGCATATCGGTCATTCGAGAAAATGGCACCGGTCAATGCATATTCAGAAGTTTGGTCACACAAATCAAGTGTTTCCTCATATTTTGTGGTATCGTAAACATAAATAGTTAAAACGGGTCCGAAAATTTCTTCAACCATCGTTTTGAANNGCCGCAATGCTATCGAAAGCTTTTTCATCAATTACTGCATTCACAAAGTTTGAAGTATCTCTTGGTGTACCCATTTTGAAAGAATTCACCTGCTCCACCAAAATGCGTTTCACATCATCCCAAATGGTGTTTGGAATATACGCTCTTGAAGCCGCAGAACATTTCTGTCCTTGGAATTCGAAAGCCCCGCGAGCCAAAGCAGTAGCAACTTGAGCTGCATCAGCAGATTCATGTGCGAAAACAAAATCTTTTCCGCCAGTTTCACCAACTACTCTAGGATAAGAGCGATACATGTGAATGTTGTTACCAATTTGTTTCCATAAATTTTGGAACACACCTGTTGACCCAGTAAAATGCAAACCTGCAAAATCTTTGTGATTGAAAACAACTTCTCCAGCCACAGAACCACGCGCAGTAACCATGTTTACAACACCGTCAGGCAATCCAGCAGCTTTGAATAAATCCATTATGATTTTAGCAGAATAGATTTGAGATTCGGCTGGTTTCCATACAACCACGTTACCCATCATAGCTGGTGCCGCACACAGATTGGCTGCGATCGAGGTGAAGTTAAAAGGTGTAATTGCAAATACAAATCCTTCCAAAGGACGGTATTGCAAACGATTCCAAGTGCCTGGTAAAGACTCCGGTTGCTCACTATAAATTTGGGTCAT
>DIUF01000008.1 GCA_002422285.1 Flavobacteriales bacterium UBA6165
CTTTTCATTTTCTCGAAACCACCAGTGGTTGTCGAAAAATATAAAAATCCAATTTGGCACCGTGTATTGGCAAAGACTTTTAAATGGACTTTGCGCAACAAAAAAATGATTCCTATTGGTTTCACAGTGGTGCTGGCTGTTTCTTTATATGGCGTTACAAAACTGGAAGCCAACAACTTCCTTATGGATGAACTCAAAGACGACAATCCTGTGAAAATGAGTTTCAATTACATGGATGATAATTATGGAGGTATTCGTCCTTTTGAATTGATGATTGAATTGAAAAAGCCAAATGAAAACAGCTTTTGGGACAAAGAAGTACTTCGCGATTTTGAACGCGTACAAGAATATTTAGAAAATGAATACGGCGTACAACGTTTGACCTCATTGGTCAACATACTCAAAACAGCCAATAGAAGCTTTAAAAGTGGTTTACACAGCAATTACAAACTGCCCGAAAACAAAGCCGACATTGCGCGATATAAAAAGCAATTAGAACGTTTAGAGGGTGGAGAGATTTTGCGTTTAGTGCTCGATTCAACACAACAGTATGCTCGCGTTACAGGTACCATCCCAGATTGGGGTAACAAAAAAGTAAGTGCCAAAAATGAAGATTTAGAAATGTTCTTAGCTAAAGAAATCAACAGTCCTTATTTCGATGTGAAACTCACAGGAACAGCACACCTCCTAGACTTGAACCTAAAAACGCTCTCTTACAATATGATGCAGGGCTTGATTTTGGCCAGTGTGATTATTGCCGTGCTGATGGCGCTCTTGTATCGCTCATTCACGATGACAATCATTTCATTGATTCCAAACATGTTGCCTCTGGTTGTAGTAGCAGGTCTGATGGGTTACATGGGCATCAATCTGAAAATTTCAACCGCAATCACTTTCACAATTGCTTTTGGTATCGCAGTGGATGACACGATTCATTTTCTTAGCAAGCTCAAACTCGAACTCAGCAAGGGCAAAACACTGTTAAGAGCATTGCGCACCACATACATCACAACAGGCAAAGCCATTATACTCACATCTCTTGTTCTGTTGGCTGGTTTTTTCATGCTTATCCTATCTGATTTTGAGGGAACTTTCGCTATGGGCGCCTTGGTTAGCTTGAGCCTTTTCGTTGCGGTAATTGCTGATTTGCTTTTGCTGCCATTGCTCCTTCTGGCCTTCTACAAGCCAAGGAAAACAAAACCTGATGTTGAAATTCTGTAAATTATTCCAAAAAAATTGTAAGGTTTAGGTGCATTACTTAAACTAGATTTGGGTATTATTCATTAAACTTGTTTCAATGCCTTTATTCAACATTCTTATCACCATTATTTTAGCCGGATTCCTTTTGTGGTTGGTCAATAGGTTTATCCCTATGGACAACAAAATCAAAAGCATCTTGAACATTGTTGTAGTCATTGTGATTATTATTTGGCTGTTGAATGTTTTTGGAATTATCGGTTCACTCTCAAGCATGCGTGTTTAAATAATTCTCAATACCAAAAGCTTGCATCAATAGATCTCTATTGATGCAATTGTCATGTCTAATAGACCCTTCCATATTTAATGCTGTTTCACAGTAATCTGCTTTCAATCACAAGCGTAGTAAGGAACTGCATCTTGAATCCAATAATTGACTTTGGTTTATTGAAAATCTTGAAAGTTCGTTTCATTGATAAAGGTCTTGTCATTGGTATATAAACCTCACAATAATTTCCAAAATCAGTGCTCGAATAAACTATCTTTGCTATCATTGCTCCTGCAAAAAAGTATATTTTTTAGGATTTAATACATAGCGATTATGCCAATAAAAGGACAAACCATCAGTAATCCAACGAATGGAGATACTTACGAATTTTTGGAAACGGCAGCAGACACAAACGGTGAAAACGTAAAAATGCTGGCCACAATTCACAGCAAAGGACAATTGGTTCCCCGACATTTTCATGTATATCAAGACGAAACGTTTGAGATTCTTGATGGCGAACTTACAGTTGAATTTGGAGGGAAAACAACTGTTTACAACGCAGGTGAAAAAGTCACTTTGCCCAAAAATGAAGCACACAACCATTACAACAATTCAGATGCTGCAGTTCGCTATATTCACACCGTCAGTCCTGCATTAGATTTTGAGCTATTGATGGAAAATTTAGTCGGTTTAGCGGCAGATGGAAAAAGTAAAAATGGCAAATACGGATTGGTACAAGAGTTGGTTGCCTTGCGCTATTTAGACAGCAAATCCTACCTAGCTGATGTTCCTGTTGTCGTACAAAAAACCATGATGCACACCATTGCACCAGTGGCTCGTTTATTTGGTTACCGAGCTGTTTATAAAAAATACTCTGGGATAGAAAAATAAAGCAATTGCTTTTGACCTTTTCATTGCTCGCCAATAGACTGGTCTAAACTTGCATCATGAACAAAACAAACATCCAGCTTGGGCTCAGAGAAAACTGGAAGCAATTTACGCTTTTAGTAATTGTGAATGCTTTTGTGGGTGGTATGATTGGCATGGAGCGAACTATTTTCCCGCAGTTTGCTGAATTGGAGTTTGGCGTGGCATCAAAAACGGCTATGCTCTCATTCATTACGGCCTTTGGGATCACAAAAGCCATTGCGAATTATTATACAGGCCGCTTGGCCAACAAATACGGACGGAAAAACCTACTTTTATTTGGTTGGTTGCTCGCCATTCCTATTCCATTCATGTTGATGTATGCACCCAGTTGGAGCTTTGTGATTTTCGCCAATGTACTTTTAGGCGTAAGTCAAGGATTCACTTGGAGCAGCACGGTAGTCATGAAAATCGACCTCGTAGGCGAAAAAAACCGAGGCCTCGCTATGGGACTGAATGAATTCGCAGGTTATTTCGCTGTTGGTCTCGTTGCCTTTTTAACGGGTTATCTTGCAAACACCTACGGAATAACACCCTACCCTTTCTACGTCGGTATTTTCATCTCTATTGTGGGTTTAATATTGACGCTTTTTTGGGTGAAAGACACCCGTGTTTTTGTGCATCAAGAAAGTCTTACTGACACAAGCGCTCAGTTGGACAATGTATTTCTAGAAACCACTTTCAAAAACAAAACGCTAAGTTCGGTAACACAAGCCGGATTGGTCAACAACCTGAACGACGGTATGATTTGGGGCTTATTGCCTATCGTTTTGCTCTCCTTGAATTTCGACAACGAAAACATCGGTATCATCACAGCGATTTACCCAACCGTCTGGGGCATTGGACAACTCTTTACTGGCAAAATGTCGGATCACTATTCCAAAAAAGCTATGTTGTTTTGGGGCATGCTCCTACAGGGCATCGCTATTTTACTCCTTCCTTTGAGCAGCTCATTTATCGTGCTGGCATCCCTCTCTGCTATTTTGGGATTTGGGACAGCCCTCGTGTACCCTACTTTTTTATCAACGATAGCACAAGCAACAAGTCCCAAACAACGCGCTGAAAGTATCGGCACATTCCGTCTTTGGCGCGATTTGGGCTATGCTTTCGGTGCAATCATTTCTGGAATTATCGCAGATTTATTTGGGATTCAATACGCCATATACTTCATCGGTATTTTGACCATAAGTTCTGCGTTTGTAATTCAAATTCGCATGCCGGCACTTACCAAAATCAATTTGGAGAACAAAATAGAACGAAAAACCAATGGCATTGAGGAAAAACTCAGCTAAGCCAACAACATGCTTTGCCTACCTCAGAGGTTATAATATCGAAGCCGATTGTCCAAACGGCTGGCAGCTCGAAGCCTACCAAAATTTCACCTTCGGTTGGTTCAAAAAAATCGGAAATCGAATCAACAATTATTACCGGAAGTAATTGAGAATACGGATGGAGCTGTAACTTTCCGCAGCCTTGTTCGTCGTATTAAAAACTGCATGCTAATGAAAGCCTACGTTGTAAGAAAATATGGAGGTCCTGAAGTTCTTGAACTGGTGGAACTCGAGAGACCAAAAGTGGGTCCGAAAGAAATCTTGGTGAAGATTCATGCAACAGCTGTAAACTCAGGTGATGTGCGTGTTCGAGGCTTACAAGTGGAAGGTTTCCTGAAAGTGGTGATGCGTTTGGTTTTGGGTTTCAACAAACCAAGAAAACCTGTTTTGGGTACCGTATTTTCTGGTGTTGTTGCCGAAAAAGGTGCGCTTATCACCCATTTCGATGAAGCAGATGCAATTTTTG
>DIUF01000065.1 GCA_002422285.1 Flavobacteriales bacterium UBA6165
CTCTGAGCGAATCACGACTTCAAACACTCTTGGCTGAACTCGAAAACATACCATCTAAAGTAGAGAAACTACTCCAAAACAATGAGCACATCATTGATATTTCGCGCGTTTATATGAACGCAACAAATGCGCTTTACTTGGGCAGAGGTAATTGTTTCCCGGTGGCTTTGGAAGGCGCACTAAAACTGAAAGAGATTTCTTACATTCACGCTGAAGGTTACCCTGCCGCCGAGATGAAACACGGTCCAATTGCTTTGATTGATGAAAACATGCCAGTTATAGTAATTGCAACTAAAGGTACATCTTACGAAAAAGTGGTTTCCAACATTCAAGAGGTAAAAGCCAGAAAAGGGAAAATCATCGCAATTGTAACACAAGGTGACAAAGCGGTGAAAGAAATGGCTGACCATTGCATCGAAATTCCAGAAACTGATGAGATATTGATGCCGCTCTTGGCTACAATTCCTTTGCAGTTGTTGTCTTACCACATCGCAACGATGAGGGGCTGTAATGTAGATCAACCAAGAAATTTAGCAAAATCTGTAACTGTCGAGTAGGTTTTCATCTTTTATTGCAATAGATTGATAAATTAAGCGTTACATAATTCCATGTGTAAAGAAACCATCCTCATATTGTCCATTTTTTTTAGCGTTTTATCTCTAAATGCACAATCTTTAGGAGAAAAATCCGAGTTGGGCTTTATCTTAGGCGGTAGTTATTACACAGGTGAACTTAATCGTTTGGGGCATTTCAGACAAGTTTCTCCCGCAGCAGGAATTATCTACCGCTACAATCTTAATCCTCGTCTAGCATTGAGGGGAAGTCTATTTGGGGGACATATCCAGGGAAATGACGCTCAATCAAATCAGGCGTTTTACCAAAACAGAAACTTGAGTTTTCGCTCACCACTGGTAGAGGGCGCTTTCGGAGTGGAGTTCAACTATATGAATTATGCTACTGGGCGCCTATATGGTGAGCGTTATTGGTACACACCTTATATGATTGTTCAATTATCGGTGTTCTATTTCAACCCTAAGGCGGAATTGGATGGTCAATGGTATGAATTACAACCATTGGGTACTGAAGGACAAGGAACTTCGCTCTCGTCAAAAAGCACATATTCTCGCGTGCAAGTTTCTATGCCCCTTGGTTTAGGGTTTAAATTCAATATTAAAAAAAGAGTACAAATAAGTTTGGAATATGGTATTAGATTAACATTCACAGACTATTTGGATGACGTAAGTGGAACCTATGTTGACCCCGTTGAATTGGCCGCTATAAATGGCCCTGTTGCAGCAAGTCTTTCTGACCGCAGCCTGAATCAAATTGGCATGTCGGGAAGAAACACTGGCTCGCGTAGAGGTGATGGAGCATTCAACGATTGGTATAGCTTTTTTGGGGTAGGTGTTACATTCAAATTGGGAGTTAGAGCGAAGTGCCCGATGAACGAGCAGTAAAAAGCCGTTTCAACATTTTCGAAACGGCTCAATTACATTATTCTTTTTCGAAAGTCAGCAAATCGGTTGTGCCATTACCTCCACTAACGTGTTTCAATTCTATTTTGCTTGAATTTTGGGTTAAAATCTCCCAGTCTTCATCCAATTCGTCGAAATTATTCACGTCATCGAAATTCAAGTCCATTTTGGTTTTCCCGCTATCTTCACGCGTTCCCCAAGTACCATTCACGGTATTTGAACCTGAGGTAGCTTTCACGATGCCCCCATCCATAAAATCAAAGGAATATCCCGTGAAATAAGATGTTTCATTCACACCATCTTCACTGAAGAGCGTCACTTTCCACGTGCCATCTTTAATCACAGCAGCAGAGTTGGAAGGAGAGATTTTTTCATCTTTTTTACAAGAAGAAACAGATGTGATGGCCAAAAGAGCCAAGGCTAAAAATTTAATCGTTTTCATCATATATGTTTTAGTTTATTACTTTAGTCTATGCTGCTATTTCTTTACAGGACAACTTGAAAAACCCAAAAGTGTGTAAAGCGGGCAGAAACTTATAAAACTTGTGAGTGTGAAAACTCCAGCAACGACCAATAAAATGATGGCGAGTGTACCCTCAACCACATTTGCGAAAATCAACCCTACCAAAACCGCTGCAATTACCAAACGAATTACGCGATCCAAATTTCCCATGTTCTTTTTCATACTACTATGTTTTTAAATTATTCACCAAAGTTACGTCAGCGGCATACAGCACAGCGGTGACCAAAGTCACAGGTTCAAAATTTCAATGCCCTCCTGATGTTGTTTTAGCACCTCCTGTTTTTCAAATTTTTTCACCAAACGGCTAATTACTTCCCGGGCTGTACCCAAATCATTGGCAATTTCTCGATGCGCTATTTTCACAGGATTTTTACCAGAAACACGCACTTTTTCTTCTAAATAATCCAGCAAGCGCTTGTCCAATTTATGGTAAAGCAAATCTTGAATGTTTTCAATAAGCTCAGAATAGCGCATATCGTATTGCTGGTAAAAAAGCAGATTGATTTCAGGAAAATCCTTTACCCAACGCAACAAATGGTTAGATGGCAACAACAAAATACTGCTTTCTTCTTCGGTTATGGCAAAGATGCGGCTCCCATGATTATTGATACACGAGGAAAAAGACATGATGCAACTTTGGTCTGGTTGGATGTAATAAAGCAACAATTCTTTCTCGTCAGTATGCGTGTAAACCTTAACCAATCCCTGAATCACAATGGGTACAAATTTCACGAATTGACCATCGCGCACCAACTCAGTGCCAGCAGGAAATTTTTGAAAAACACAAGATTGGCGAATCTCTTCTTTCAAGGCGGGGCTAAAGAGCACCAATTTACGTAATGCTTGTTCTAACTCCATGAAATCGCAATTGAGAATGCAATGTTAATGCATCTGCCTCAATAACCCATTATGATTTTTGTCATGTCTTTCAGCATTAGCGCCTCAGAATTACATAGGTTTGGACGCATTTTTTTTTACCTTTGCTCAAAGAAAAAACACCCCATGAAATACGAGTATTCCAAAGATTTCGCACAACAAGCCGACAGCAACGACCCCCTTTCTCCTTATCGTAAACAGTTTATCTTTCCCACATTCACCAAAGAAAAAGTAGTCTATTTCACTGGAAACTCACTGGGTTTACAACCAAAATCGGTGGCGTCTCATATTCAGCAGGAATTGGAAGATTGGGCATATTGGGGTGTTGAAGGCCATTTTAATGCCAAAAGACCTTGGTACAAATACCATGAGTTTTTGACCGAGCCTGTGGCGCGTTTGGTGGGGGCTAAACCCATTGAAGTAGTTGTAACACACTCATTAACAACCAATTTACATTTGTTAATGGCCTCTTTTTATCAACCAAAGGGCAAAAGAACAAAAATTTTGTGTGAAGCCAAAGCCTTTCCAAGCGACCAATATGCCTTAGAATCGCAAGTGCGTTTTCATGGTTTAGACCCCAAAGAACACATCATTGAAATTGCACCACGCGAAGGCGAACATTTGGTGAATCACGAAGACATCAAAAATGCCATTCGCGAGGCAGGAGACAGTCTGGCTTTGGTGATGATTGGTGGTATGAATTATTATTCGGGACAACTTTTCGACATGAAAGCAATCACCGATTGGGGACATGAAGTAGGCGCCTTTGTTGGTTTCGATTTGGCCCATGCCGCGGGAAATGTTCCGCTTCACCTCCACGATTGGGATGTTGATTTTGCCGCTTGGTGTTCTTACAAATATTTGAATTCGGGTCCAGGTAACGTTTCCGGGATTTTTGTAAACGAAAAACACGCCAACCAACCTGATCTGCCTCGTTTTGCTGGATGGTGGGGTTATGACAAAGCAACGCGTTTTCAGATGA
>DIUF01000116.1:0-7196 GCA_002422285.1 Flavobacteriales bacterium UBA6165
ATGACTTCATGTTTTCTTTACCTTTGTTTTATATAAATTTTCAATTATGTCAGTTAAAATTGGAGTAAATGGTTTTGGGAGAATTGGGCGATATTTTACACGCATGACCTTGCTTCGTTCAGATATAGATGTTGTTGCAGTAAACGATTTGACCGACATCCAAACCCTTGCACATTTATTGAAGTACGATTCTGTTCATGGTCGATTGGGTCTCGATTTTTCTATTGAAGGAAATCAAATGGTTTTTGCCAATGGAAAACGCTTGGTGGTTCATGCCGAAAAAGACCCTGCTCAAATTCCGTGGAGTAATTGGGGTGTGGATTTTGTTTTGGATTCCACGGGTTTGTTTAAAACCTTGGAAAAAGCTTCTGCACATTTTAATGGTGGCGCCAAAAAAGTAATCATCAGTGCGCCGCCAGATGGCGATGGTGTTAAATCAGTGGTTTTAGGAGTGAACTCGGATATTTTGACTTATGATGACCGCGTTATTTCAAATGCTTCATGTACCACAAACAGTGCTGCTCCTATGATTAAAGTGATCCGTGAATTGTGCGAAATCGAAAGTGTTTACATTACAACTGTTCATTCATATACTTCAGATCAACGCCTGCATGATGCACCTCATAAAGATTTGCGTAGAGCGCGAGCTGCGGCCGAATCTATCGTGCCAACATCAACAGGCGCTGCTAAAGCGATCACTAAAATTTTCCCAGAACTAGACGGCAAAATGGGGGGCTGTGGCATGCGCGTTCCTGTACCCAATGGTTCCATTACTGACCTTACGGTTATTGTTAAAAATGCACCTAGCATCGAAGAAATTAATGCTAAATTTAAGTCTGCTGCTGATAATGAGCTAAAGGGGATTTTGGAATATACCGAAGACCCAATTGTGTCAAGAGATATTATTGGCAATCCACACAGCTGTATTTTTGATGCCGATTTAACAAGCGTTGTAGGCAAAAAAATGATAAAATTGGTGGGCTGGTATGATAATGAAGCAGGTTATGCGAATCGATGTGTAGATTTAATGCTATATTTGGCGGAGTTAAAATAGAGAATTATGAAGAAATCATTTGTTTTCCTTTCTATAGTTTTAATAGGTGTAGTGAGTTGTACACGAAAATTTTCTTGTGATTGCGATTACAAGCAACGCGCTATTATTACTAATGCTCAAGGCAATGAAGAAGAAGTTAGAACCGATGAAAAATACAGTTCTACAATAACCTATACATCAAAAAAACTTGCCAATGAGGAATGCACAGAGCGCGGTCGTTCATTAGAACTGGACACCATGCGCATCGAGGCCTCGTGCAAAGTGACCAAAACCAAATAAAACGATTTATTAACTAGGATTAGTATCCACAAATTTTTGCCGCCATGAAAATTTTAGGAGTTATCCCTTCACGTTATTCGTCGTCTAGATTTCCAGGAAAGCCATTGATAGATTTGGCTGGAAAATCGATGATACAACGCGTTTATGAGGGAGCCATTCAATGTCCGTCTTTGGACAATGTAATTGTAGCAACAGACGATTCAAGAATCTTTGAACATGTTGAAAGCTTTGGAGGAAATGTTATCATGACCTCAGATCAGCACGAAAGTGGAACCGATCGCTGTGGAGAAGTTTTATCTAAATTCTCCGATTACGATGTTATCGTTAATATTCAGGGCGACGAACCTCTGGTAAATCCGGATCAAGTTGAACAACTTATAAAGGCGTTCAAGCTGGAGAAAGTTGAAATAGCTACCTTGTCAATAGCTGTAAACGAGGCATCGGAGCTTTTCAATCCCAATCGGATAAAAGTGGTTTCAGATGCCAATGGAAATGCACTTTATTTTAGTCGACATGCGTTGCCATTTGGAGCCAATATGAGTCAGGAGCATTGGATGGATAAGTTTCCATACATGCGCCACATCGGTTTATATGCTTACCGAAGTCAAACCTTACGAAAGTTAGTTAAGTTGAAGCCTTGCACACTAGAGAGACAAGAGTCGCTCGAACAACTTCGCTGGATGTATTATGGATATAAAATCCATGTTGTCGTTACTGAAATAGAAACTCCGAACATAGATACCCCTGAAGATGTCAAACAAGTTGTTGCTATGTTGAGCTAACTACAATCTTACCAGTCTTCTTGCAAATTGAACCGATTCACTTCTGAAGTGAATTGTGTAGACACCTGCAAATAATTCAGCGCTTGGAATCTGGTATTGTCCCAAAGTCACCTGTAATTCATCGAAAACCACTCGACCCGCTGCGTCTATAATTTGGATGTCGAACATTTCAGTTAGATTACTAGAAAACATTGTATTGCCGTTCGTTGGATTTGGGAATAGCATAACGGTTTCAAGCTCGTCTTCTGAAATCCCGGCAATAACTGTGTTGTTTCCAATTGTGATGGTCATTGTTCCAGAGCACTCGGTATCGGTATAGGTTAGTGTGTAATTTCCAGGCAACACATTGTTAAGGGTTGAGGAGCCAGTGTTCCATAAAATGCTGAATAGACTTGTTTCATCAATTACTGTAACGACAGCAGAGCCATTGCTTTGGTTGTTGATGGCATTTGTAATACTTACTGTTAGAATTAGTGGTGATGCCGAACAATCTTCTGTCAAAACCAATCCCGAGGCAGATGCTGCGTGATAAAATTGAGAATATGCCAAGCATTCATCTTTTAAGTAGTAGTTCAGCCAAGGAGTTATCATAGAATTCATCTGAGCTTGTTGCTCGGCACGTGTCACCAATATACCTGTTGAGGCCGAACCTTCTCCAAAATCACAAAACACATTGGTGTTAGCAAAATAGCAATGAGCGCCGCCAACCATGTTCACAAATGATTTGCATGATGAACCCAATGCTTCATAAATTGGAATATGGTGTTGGGTAGGTGGAGTTACACCATCTGAAGAACCACTCAAAATGAGTGCCGGAACACTCACAGATTCAGCAGCTGCGATAGCTGAAGGGTTTGTTTCCGCTGGGGCTAATCCAATAATCGTTTTGATATTGCTGTTGTTTTGAGCTGCCAGCATAGTTGCTCCTCCGCCCATGGAATGTCCCATTATGGCAATGTTTCCATTGATTTTTTCGAAAAATGGTGAACTCGGCTCCTCGTTTTCTGCCAATAAGCGCTCTGATACCAAAACCAAATCTAAACCGAAGTCGTTATGACTTGGGGCAGGAAACAATGCGCCTTCTGTTTTCGGGAAAATCAGAATGAATCCTTGTGGTACCAAATGCTGCCAAATATTTTGGTAGGCGGTCCACTCCATGGCAAAACCATGACCAAAAACTACAATTGGGAATTGACCTGAAGCAACTGGAGCATTTAATCCAGCAGACGTAGCAGGATAATAAACAGCACACTCAATTTGGCGCCCAGGTCCACCCCCAGAACCAAATCCTCCAGTTCTATCTGGGTCGTTGTAGGTTATTGTTTGTGAGCCAATTGAGAATTGTGCAACTGAAATTTGCCAAATTCCTAAAAGTGCAATAAGTGTAAAGAGTTTTTTCATGGTTTTGAGATTTATTGTTTTATAAAAGGTAGCGAGGTACTTGCGTGTTCGTTGTTTATAATAACGAAATACGTCCCAGGAGGAAAGTCCTCTGAATGAATGAGAATTTCACTTGCTTGAACATTTGATTTCACAAAAACGACCTCTCCTGAACTACTTACAACACGAATATCGTATTTGCCATAGCCTTCTAACTGAATGTTGAGGTTATTCTGTGTTGGGTTCGGAAATAATTTGAATGACGGAATGATGTTTTCCGATATTTCTGCTGTTAGTAATGCCACGCTCACTTCCTGAATCAACTGACAGCCCGTGCTTAGGTTGGTAATGGTTAAGGTATAATTTGTTTCTGGTTCAACATTTTCTAATATCAGTCCTGTGTGGTTGGTGCTCCACTCAACGCTAAATTCATTGTCATTGTTATTGATAAACGACAATTCAAACTGATTGGAGTTGCTGTTGTAATTCAATTCAATGTCAATACCATTGTTGTTTGTTGTTTTGAAGATATGTCGTGCAATCAACAATGCAAAAAGCACACATCCACCATGGTCTTGAGGGCCAATTTCTATAGCTTCGATAGGAAATGTTGAAGACGCCGACCAGGATTCAAGGGCATTAATTGCATTTGTGTAATGCACCTGCTCATCTCCAGTGCAGTAAGCCATCACAACTCTCGTTTGAGGCACCCAATCCATAAGGTCATTCTCCAATAATTTTTCATTAAAAAGATGTGTGCCTGCCAAAAACTCATCGCGCACTGCTGGTTGAATCATGTCTAAAGGGATTGGTGCACATTGATTGTTGATGAATCCCATGCCATAATTGTGTCCAAAAAATAAGTTGGGAAACATGGATGCATAGGGTTCGACAAAAATATCAGATAGTTCGTCGTATAATTCGGGATAGATGGATTGATAACCCATAATAATGTATGGCAAATACCCAGGAGTGGCATATGGTTCTCCATTGTTTATGAAATCGGTTTGAGCACCAGATAAATTGTAAGCGCCTGATAGTGGTGCGATTGCAGTCACAGTAAATTCATCGCTATACAGTTCTTCAATCACTTTGGCAGCATGACAAGTTGATGTGCCACCTTGAGAATAGCCGAATAAAAAGATTTGATTGCTCATTTCTATATCGATGTCCTCATCTTCGGGAATGATTTCTCTAGCCGCTCGTAATAAATTAATGGTTGCATGTGCTTCTGTCCAACCATGCATGTATGGATGAAGATTTATGGTTGATGCACCCAGTCCTACATGGTCTGGGGCCAAAACAATATTCCCCTCTGAGGCAAAAAGCAAACAAATATTCTTCTCGCTGCTGTTGTATGATGGAACACCCAGTTTGTTGCTTGTCGTTCCGTGTTGGTAACTGGTCAGAGGCGCAGGACAAGTCATGTTTTTCGGAATCATCATCGCTCCAGAAACAACCACCATACTGTCTTTGTATTCAGTGGTGTACAAAACGCGGTAAAAGTCAACACCATATTCTGGCACTAAAATGCCGTTTGGCACACCCATAGTGTTCATGATGCTGTTGATGTCTTGCACGGAATAACTTTGAATCAATTGATAACTTACGGTAACTTGTGCGAAAACAGGTGTGTTCAAAAGGAATATGAGCATGTACAGGTTTTTGAACATAATTTACTGGAATTTTAAAAATTTTAAGTTTTCGAAGTTATGAATTTTTTGATTTCCATAATCAATGATACTACATGAGCGGCAGAATTTTTAACGTGTAGTACACCTGAAATGAATCATTCACAATTAAAACTGCTAATTTGGAATTCTATTTTGGGTCGCGGATATTTGTCAAGTAGTTCTGGTGGTATGATGAAAAAGTCATAAGAAAATTCAAGTCTTGTTATATCCAAACCTTCATGTTGAAGAAACAGTTCAAAGTTTTTCATGCGCTTTGCGGCCAGTTCATAGCTTTCATCGGGATGTTTGACTTGGGTGATTTGAATGCACATGGAGGGATATTCTTGAAGTACACTTTTCAGGTTTTCGGCATCAAAATCGAGAAATATTTCAGCATCATGCATCATGCATTGGACATGAATAGGATGAGAAAAACCAATACATGGACGAATCAATTGAATTTCCTTGATAAAGTCAAAAGACCGTTTGTCGCTTCCTTGGATAAACGGATTTACGAATTCTCGGTCATCCCAACTCAAATGCTCATTCCCGCGATAAAATTTTATTATCGTGGTATCAAGATCGCTTTTGACGCAATTATGGTCAAAAAAAACTGCGCCTAAAGAATCCGTTATTCCCGAACAAAGCACTTCATTCTTCTTGGTTGTTAAATCTACCCGAATGTTTTGTATTGGTTGTTTTTTTGGATGGAAGGAATGAAATACGCGCACTTCCAACGTGAAGAACACAGGTTTTTCTTGACTCCATGTGAAGTTAAACAAATTGGTTAACCAAAATGCAGTGATTAACAAGTTAAATGATTTCAAATTAATCATGTTTCAAATATATGCTTTAATTTTTTCACCAAAACTCTGCTCTTCTTCCACTGAAATTTTAACGCTTTTCGCTTGCTAATCCAATTATTTACAGTACATTTGCAGCCCGAAAAAAGGGACTGAAGCCGGAAAATCAGTCAATATGTTTAACCACTTTTGAGGCACCGGTGCTTCAAAATACAAATTTTAAAAAGCCTTATGGCAAATGAAAATCAAACAGCGGGTATTGCCGATTTCGATTGGGATGCTCTAGACACAGGAGGTTACAAAGCCTCTGAACGTGAAGCTCTTTCTAACAAGTACGACGAAACTCTTAGCGCTATCGCTGAGAAAGAAGTTGTAAAAGGTTCGGTTGTTGCTATCACAAAAAAAGAAGTAGTGATTAACTTGGGTTACAAATCTGAGGGTATCATTCCTATCAACGAATTCCGTTATAATCCTGATTTGAAAATCGGTGATGAAGTGGAAGTTTACATCGAGCAACAAGAAGACAAAAATGGTCAGCTTGTAGTTTCTCACAAAACAGCGCGCACACACAACTCTTGGGAGCGTGTTAATGAGGCTTTGGAGACAGGCGAGATTATTACTGGCTTCGTTCGTTGTCGTACGAAAGGTGGTTTGATCGTTGATGTATTTGGAATCGAGGCATTCTTGCCAGGATCTCAAATCGACGTGAAGCCAATCCGTGATTATGATATTTACGTTGGTAAAAACATGGAGTTCAAAGTTGTTAAGATCAACGCTGAATTCCGTAACGTTGTTGTTTCTCACAAAGCACTTATTGAGGCTGAACTTGAGGAGCAGAAAAAAGCAATTATGTCTGGTCTTGAAAAAGGTCAGGTATTGGAAGGAACAGTTAAAAACATTACGTCATACGGTGTGTTCATCGACTTGGGTGGTGTTGACGGTTTGATTCACATCACAGACCTTTCTTGGGGGCGTGTAAATCATCCTGAAGAATTGTTGGAATTGGATCAGAAGTTGAACGTGGTTATCTTGGATTTTGATGATGAGAAGACACGTATTGCACTTGGATTGAAACAATTACAGCCTCATCCATGGGATGCTTTAGACACGAACATGAACGTTGGTGATAAAGTGAAAGGTAAGGTTGTTGTATTGGCTGACTACGGTGCGTTTATTGAAATTGCTCCAGGAGTAGAAGGTTTGATTCACGTTTCTGAAATGTCTT
>DIUF01000116.1:7266-39129 GCA_002422285.1 Flavobacteriales bacterium UBA6165
GAAGGTGTTGATGGTTTGATTCACATTTCTGACCTTTCTTGGCAGAAGAAAATCAAGCACCCATCTGAATTCTGTAAAGTAGGTGAAGAAATGGAAGTTGTTGTGTTGGAAATCAACAAAGATGACCGCAGAATTTCTTTGGGCCACAAGCAGTTGGAAGAGAATCCATGGGAAGTATTTGAAACTATCTTCGGAGAAGGTTCAGTACACCAAGGCACAATCATCGATATGAAAGACA
Source organism: Flavobacteriales bacterium UBA6165 (assembly GCA_002422285.1). Lineage (GTDB taxonomy): Bacteria > Bacteroidota > Bacteroidia > Flavobacteriales_D > Crocinitomicaceae > UBA6165. The sequence continues at coordinate 7,505 of DIUF01000116.1, forward strand.
AGTCGGCTATCGTTTCATTGCCTTATGGCGTTGAAGGTGTATGTCCTGCTAAGCATTTGAAAAAAGCTGAAGGTGGAAATGCGAAAGTAGAAGACCAATTGGATTTCAAAGTGATTGAATTCAACAAGGATGCTAAGAAAATCGTTGTTTCTCACCTTGCAACTTACGAAGAAGTAGCAGACGAAAAGCCAGCTTCTAAGAAAAAAGGTACTGAAGGCGGTGGCGGTGGAACTGCTCAGGCAGTGAAAGCTATCAACCAAAATACAGAGAAATCTACTTTGGGCGACCTTGATGTTCTTGCAAAAATGAAAGCTGAAATGGAAAAAGGAGAATAAACTTCTTCCATGATATACTGAGAATCCCTTCGCTCATTGAGCGAGGGGATTTTTTATTCCTTTAGGTTTTATCTTTTTCCCAATTAGCATTACAAGTATTCAAGTCAAAATCTTCCATGAAACAGTATAAAAGTCGTATATTTGGAGATTGTAAAACCCTGTTAAAATGAAAAAAAACCAAATCCTGACGGCTGTTTTTGCCGTTATCTCAATCGGCGTCATTGCCCAATCCAATGAGGGCGGTGAAAATATCGCTGAAGTAGAATACCAACAAAACATCAAATTTAGTGTCACTCCACCTTTGCGAGAAATAGCCCCACAATTTGCCCACATCACCGAAGAGGAGATGTGGTCGAAGCATGCTGATACCTTGGGACCATTGAGAAGACCACGTCCTGAAGTTGTGAACGCCAACGCCTTGCCTTATGGACAAGATCCTGTTGCACAAACACAAATGGGCTCGGGTACCATGCGTGCTCCATTGACTAACTTCAATGGCCAAGGGGGGGCTTTTCCGCCCGACCCAACCGGTGCTGCCGGATTAGACCACTATGTGCAAGCTGTAAATGTAAGTTACAGAATTTACAACAAAGACGGTTCCACCTCTGGACTTCCGCCTTCCTTGCCATTGAGTTCCTTGTGGCCTACAAATACAGGCGATGGCGACCCAATCGTAATGTATGACAAGCATGCAGATCGTTGGGTAATTACGCAGTTTCAAGTTTCAGGTAACAAAATTTTATTTGCCGTTTCTCAAACGCCCGACCCAACAGGTTCTTATTATACCTATGAATATTCCATGACTTCTTTCCCGGATTATCCGAAGTATTCCGTTTGGTCTGATGGGTATTATATGACCTCTAATTCATCATCTCAAAGCGCGGTTGTATTTGATCGTCAAAAGATGCTTGTGGGAGACCCAACAGCGGGAAGCATCCGTTTGAATTTTCCTCCAGGCGTTTCTTTTCAATTTAAAAGTGTTTTACCTGCTGATGCCGACGGTGTTTTGCCTCCTTATGGCACTCCAAATTATATGTTCCACATACAAGATGACTCTTGGAATGGCGTGTCTTTTGATCACATTAAAGTATTTAAATTTCAAGCCAATTGGGATAATCCAGGTAGCTCAAGTGTTACGATCTCACAATCGATACCTACAGCGCCCTTTAATGCAAATTTCACCCAATCATGGAACGATATACCACAACCAGGTACTACACAGCGCTTAGATGCAATTGCAACAGTTTTGAACTATCGTGCGCAGTACATGAGATGGACTGGATACAACACAATTATGTTGTGCCATGTTGTTGATGTGAATAATGCTTCAGGCATTTCCAATAAAAGAGCGGGTATTCGTTGGTATGAGCTGCGCCAATATGGCGATGACTCAGATTGGGAGATATACCAACAAGGTACTTACGCACCAGGCAATGAACATCGTTGGATGGCGAGTATTGCCATGGATAAATACGGCGATATCGCGATGGCGTATTGTATGTCTAGCTCTACTTTATTCCCATCTATTGCCTACACTGGTCGCTACTCTTGGGGCGCATTAGGAACAATGACACAAGCTGAGTTTTTTGCGATAGAAGGTACTGGATCTCAAACTGGTGGGAATCGCTATGGAGATTATTCGCACATGAGTTTGGACCCAGCGGATCAAAGTATATTTTGGTTTACCGGTCAATACCTTGGAAATAGTGGTCAGCGCAGAACGCGTATTTTCTCATTTAGAATGGGCGATTTGGTGGAAGTACAACAGCATCTCATTGATCAGTTGGATTGGCAAATCAAAACTTTAGATGGCGCGTTTGATGTATTGGTTGTCGGCTTGCCTGAAGGCGAAAACGTGCAGTTGGATTTGTTTGACGCCATGGGTCGTTTGATTGAGACGAATGTGTTTCAAGTGATTGATGGACAAGTTGGAAAAGTTTTTGATGTCTCCAATTTGCCCGTTGGCACTTACATGATTCGTTTAGGGAATGAGAATTTCCAGGATGTCAAAAAAGTAATTAAAAATTAAAAGATTGTTATGAAGAGTTGGATGTATTTGATGTTGTCAATCGTAGTGATGGCTGCATCGTCTTGTGGAAATTCAAAGAATAGCAATGCAAATCAAGCTGCTGAAATGATGATGGATGGTGAAGTGAGAATTTCCAATGTCGATGGTGAATGTGCTTTGTGGATTATGACAACCAAAACCTCGTCTTTTGCTGGTTTCTATCCTGTAAATCTAGATGATCAGTTTAAAGTCAATGGTTTGAAAATTGCTTTTAACTACACAGATAGCCGAGCTCCTCTTCCTGAAAATTGTGAAAATCTGAAAGCGATTGTAATCAGCGAAGTGCGTATTCTCAAATAACAATACGACAAATTAAAAGTACTGGAATATGAGCATTACTAACCAAGTAGTGTTCATATTCTTTTTTTAAGACCTTTGATTCCATGGGCTATCTCCCTACATTTGCTTGATAAATTATTCACCATTCAAAATCGTAACAATATGCAACGTATTTGGCTTTTAACATTAATACTTTCAGCATCCTTAGCGGTTGTGTCTTGTAAACCAGTTTACAAATGCGGTGATCCAAAGCCAGAGCGTTTTTCTGCTGGTAATAGATTGAATGATGTTGTGAAAGAGCGCGATGTGCTCTGCGATCAATTGAGAACACAAGAATCAGAAAATATCCGTTTGACGCAAAGGGTAGAGGATTTGAGTAGGGAATTAACCGTATTGCGAGGTACCAACAGCATTTTAGAAAATGAGGTAGCCTCATTGCAACGCGAAAATCAACGTTTGAAAGAGGAGTATGACCTCATGAAAAAGGAAATGGTTGATTTACAATCCAAATTTTCCCGTCTTTACACAGACAAAGGTCTTGATGCTCAAATGTACAACGAACGCTTGCGGGAAAAAGAAGCGGCTCTTGAGGCTAAAGAGCAGCAATTGGCCAAAAATGAAGCCCTGTTGCGTCAGCGCGAAAAAGAATTACAGGAACGTGAGTTGGCTATTATTGATTTGCAGCGTCGTTTGGATAGACAAGATTCAATTACCAGGTCTATTAATGACGCTTTGCGAAATGCCCTTGTTGGTTTTCAATCAGACGAAATAAGTATTGAAATGCGTGATGGCAAGGTGTATCTTTCTCTTTCAAATAAACTACTTTTCAAATCAGGAAGTGTTGATATTGAGGCTAAAGGAAGAGATGCCATTCGAATTCTTGGTGAAGTTTTGATGAAAAATCCTGATATCGATGTGATGGTTGAAGGACACACTGATAATGTGCCAATTAAAACCGCGCTTTACAAAGACAACTGGGATTTGTCTGCTGCGCGGGCCATCACCATAGTGCGTATGCTTACTAGCAATTATGGTGTAAATCCAACCCGTTTAACTGCTGCAGGTAGAGGTGAATTTATGCCTCGTGCTTCCAATAATACTCCTGAAGGTAGGGCATTAAATAGAAGAACAGAAATCATATTGACTCCGAACTTGGAGAAAATCATGAAAATTATTGGCGAATAAAACCAATATAACCCAAATGAAAAAGCCCGCGTTTTCGTGGGCTTTTTTCATTAACAGAACTTACGTTATTCTACCAATATCAAGTCAATGGTTCGTTTTCTTAAATCGACATCTTTTATTTTTACTCTTACTGGACTGCCCATGGTAAAAGTCTTGCCAGATTTTGATCCGATGATGTGGTAATTTTTTTGATCGAAATGGTAGCGGTCAGATTGAATATCGTCTAGAGTAACCATGCCTTCACAGCGATTTTCAGTCATCTCCACAAACATGCCGAAGTCTGTGATGCCCTGCACAATACCATCGAAAGTTTCACCAACGGTATCTTTTAAATAGAGCACTTGGAAATACTTCGTTGAATCGCGTTCGGCATCCACTGCTTTTCTTTCCATTCGAGATGCCTGTTTGCAAATTGCGGTCAATTCTGCCTGAGAATATGGCGGTCGTTCGCCAAGCAATTTGGCTTGCAACAAGCGATGAATAACCAAATCGGCATAACGTCTGATAGGTGAAGTAAAGTGTGTATAGTAATCGAAGGCCAAACCATAATGTCCAATGTTTTCGGTGTCGTATGCGGCCCGTGCCATTGTGCGTATTGCCATGTTTTGGATGATGCCATATTCGTTTTTGTAGCGAATGTCCGCAAGTAGTTTATTGATGCTTAGAGCCAATTGATCCTCTCTATAACTTGGCAGTTCATATCCGAATTTATCAATGAAGAGTTTGAATAATTCGATTTTTGACTGGTCAGGTGTGTCATGAACCCGATAAACAGAGATTGGTTTTTCCTGCTTTGATTCCGTTTTACTCAAATACATCGAAACATGCTTGTTGGCTAAAAGCATAAATTCTTCAATAAGCTTGTGTGCGTCTTTGGATACCTTTACCACCAATTGTTCAGGTTGACCAAATTCATCTAATTTGAATCTAACTTCTTCAGATTCAATATTCATGGCGCCATTTTTCAAGCGCTCTTTGCGATACACTTTGGCTATACGATCCAAGTCGAGAATTACATCTTTCAATTCTTCTGATTTGCCCTCAATCACCTCTTGTGCTTCCTCATAAGTGAACCTACGGTTAGAGTGAATTACGGTCCTTCCAAACCACTGACTTGTAATTTTGTCTTTGGCGTCGAATTCAAAAACTGCTGAAAAAGCCAATTTATCTTCGTTTGGTCGCAATGAACATGCAAAATTGGACAATTGTTCTGGCAACATGGGCACAACGCGATCCACCAAATACACGGAGTTTGAACGCTTTTGGGCTTCAACATCCATTGGACTTCCGGTTTGCACATAGTGGCTCACATCAGCAATATGAATTCCAATTTCTTTATTGCCGTTTTCCAAGAAGCGATAAGACAAAGCATCATCGAAATCACGGGCATCCAATGGGTCAATGGTGAAAGTTAAGATATCCCGAAAATCCTTTCGACCTGCCGTCATCTCTTCTGTGATTTCAGCTGAAACAAACTCAGCTTGGGCAATAACTTCTTGTGGGAATTTGGGGTTGATTCCATTTTCAACTAAAATACTTACCATTTCGGCATCATTCGTGCCAGGCATTCCAAGAATTTCAACAACTTCTCCGTTGGGACTCTCTGCTCCACGTGGCCAATCCAAGACCTTCACCATTACTTTTTCACCATTTCTGGCATTCCCAATCTTGTCTTTCGGAATGTAAATATCCACATGAAGACGCATATTATCTGGACGCAGAAATGCGAATCGGTCACTTATCGACAATTGTCCGACCACAAATTCACGCTCTCTGGCGATAATTTCCATTACTTTTCCTTCTACTCTGCGTCCACTAGAATCGATTATTTTGACTTTCACACGGTCACCGTGAATGGCGTATTGTGTATTTCTTGGATTGATGTAGATATCCTCATCTTGATTTTCGACTATTAAATATGCCGCCCCTCTAGGTGTAAACTCAAGAACACCTTCTATGGTATTGGAACTACCATTGTATTTATACTTTCCGCGATTTACCTCTTTGAGTGTACCTGTTTTCGCCAGATTTTCAAGTATGTTGTAGATCTGTTTTTTGGTTTGTTGGTCTTCAACAGATAATATTTTGCTGATTATTTTGTAGTCCAAGACCAACTCTGGGTTGCTCTCGAAATAACGCAGAACACCTTCTTTGATAGAGGATTTTTCTTTCGATGCCGCAGTTTGATGTTTTTTACTTGGACCTTTACGATGCTTCTTTGACATGTAATATATTTAGTTTCACAAAGGTATAGGAAATTTGAGCGCAGATGCGGACAAGTTTAAAATATGATTTGTATCACTTTTGAAATTTTCGTTTTCGATTGGTATATATTTGCCAAAAAGCGAGTCATGGTCATCTAAAATAGTGGCATGAAATTTGTTAAAATCCACACAATAAATTGGGTTTAACAAAAAAATAACAATCGTTAAGCTTATTAAAATTGAGAATTATGAAAACGAAAATGAATTTTTTATTGTTTGTTGGTAGTTTTTTATTGATGAATTTATCCAACCTTTTCTCCCAAGGGGACTTTAAGTCTACTTGTGCAGTATTAAATGTTGAAGCAACCAGAAGCATTCGCGCGAAAATGCCTGGTTTAGACAACGTATCTGCGGGTACTATGGTACGCCGCGAACTTGAAAAATTATCGCTTTATGAGGTAGCCTATCGTCAGGATATGGAACGTGTTGTGTCGAATGCAAAATTGGAAGAGTGTTTCGATTTGGCATGCTTGATTGAAACTGGAGAGGCTTTAAGTGTGAATCGCGTGGTGAGTGGTGCCATTGAGTATGTGGAAGGCTCAATATTAATTTCTATTCGCGAGGTAGATGTTGCTTCAAAACGAGTGAGCAATTCTATTTCTCGTGAATATAGATTTCTGCCCGAACAATTGAGATTGATGGTTGAAATTACATTGAGACAAATGTATAATCTGCCTATTGATGAGGTTGCGAATAGCAGATTGACACAACAATTTACGCGTGATGATGTTATTAATAACCCTGGAATAAATCGCTTGAATTTATCCGGGTTTCGCGTGGGGATAGTTAGTCTTTTAGGAGAGAATAGAAGTATCATGAAGGCACCTCGTTCACAGGGTGGATTCGACTCTCCTGCTGTCTTATTTCAGTTTGGATATCAATTTGAAACACAATATTTGAACCAAGGAAGATTACAAGCTTTGTTTGAATTTGTTCCAATGATTACAGGAATTGAACAAGGTTTATTTATTCCTTCAATGACTGTTATGCACGGTGTTCGTGATAATAAAACGGGGGTTGAATTTGCTTTCGGACCAAACTTTACACTGGGTCGAGTGGCAAGTGGTTTTATCAACAGCGATGGTGATTGGGTACTTAGATCAGATTGGACGCCTTCGTTCCAAGATGAACCATCTCCTGAATTCTTTACCAGAATGGACAGTCGCGGGTATTATACAATCAATGTCGGGGTCGTTTTGGCGGCTGGATTTAGTTTAAAATCGGGTAACTTGAACGTGCCCATTAATGCTTTTACTGTTATGCATAGAAAGTCATTTAGAGTTGGCTTGTCTGTTGGTATTAATGGTAAGGGAAGATAATTCTTTTTAGAGATATTGAAATCCGTTGCTCTTTGGGTGACGGATTTTTTTTATACTTGAATCATGAAAAAACGGATTTCTTTTCCCTCACCATTGTCTATTGCCTTGGGTTTGACTTTCATTGTCTTTTGTATTGCCTTGTTTCATAAACTCAAGTCGGGAGTTTCTTGTGCAACTGGTGCAATTGATTTGACACTAGGATGGTATAATGGTTTGTGGGACAATTCAACCGGTGGTTTGTATTTCGCTTTTCAAATGATTTTTATTTTAGTGCTGGGTCATGTGCTTGCTTTAACATCAGCTGTTAAAATTTTCATAAGTTCACTAACTCGTTTTTGCACCAATTCTTCAGACACCTCAATTACAATTTCTTTAACAGCTATTGTTTTGGCATATATCAATTGGGGTTTGGCTTTGGTTTTGGCTGCGTTGATGGTGAAAAATGTTTTGCAAAAATTCCAAGCGCTCAACAAACCTATCAATGTGGGTTTGGTCGGGGCCTCTGCCTATGTCAGTATGCTTGTTTGGCATGGAGGTATCTCTGGTAGCAGTCCAACTAAAGCCATGGAAGAAAACGCTTTACGCGAAATGATGCTGAATTCAGGTTATCAAATTAATGACAGCTTTCCTTCTGCTATTCCTGCGAGTGAAACCTTGTTTTCTTCAATGAATGTAGCTGTGTTCTTTGCTATGGTGATTCTTGTACCACTTTTACTCTCTTGGTTGGCAAAACGAAATCAAAAAAATGAAGTTCAAGTTGATGCACAATTTCCAATTCAAATAGACGAAACAATTAAGTTCAAATTCAATTGGACCACTCCAGTTGGAATTGTGTTTTTAGTCGTGGCAGTTTTTGTGACGATTCATCAGTCACGGTATTCAAATTCTGGATTTTTAAATATCAATTTCATCAATTTTTGTTTGTTTGGATTGGCTATTTTACTCCATAATGACTTGTCGCGTTTCTCCAATGCAGTTCGCATAGCCATTGGTGATGCGGCTGGAATTTTGGTGCAATTCCCACTTTATTTCGGTATTATTGGGCTTATGAAAGCTGGTGGATTAACAGAGCTTATTTCCGAACTTATTGTATCATCTGCCACTAAGGATACCTTCCCTGTATTGGCTTTCCTGAGTGCAGGATTGTTGAATTTCTTCATTCCTAGTGGTGGCGGACAATTCTATATCCAAGGTCCCATGTTGATTCAATCCGCTGGTGAGTTAGGCGTTAGTGTGCCAAAAACCATAATGGCACTTTCTTATGGTGACCAGTGGACAAATATGCTTCAACCATTTTGGGCATTGCCACTTTTGGGCATCACCAAAATTAAGTTGGGTACGATTTTTCCGTATTGTTTGGCTTTATTTGCAATTAGTGGGGTAATATTTATGATTGCTTTAATAGTCTTTTAGCTTGTTCTTTATTTCAAATCGAGACATCAAAAGTATGATCATAATACCTACTGCGAAAAGTAAGAGCGCAAAAACTAATTGACTATCTCCTTCGAAATTTGAAGGTAGAACTGGTCTCATAACCCATTCTTCTCGTCCATCGCTATGAACGTATAGTGGTGAATTCCCAAATTTGTTTTTCCATGGCCAAATTTTGTTGAGCGAGCCTAAAAGAAAGCCTGTGAGCACCGCCAATGTTTGTGTACGTTTATTATTGAGCAACCATTTTAAAAGTCTTGAAAAGCTCAGTAATCCAACAACGCAGCCTAGACCAAAAACAGCAATCATCTTCATGTCGCGGTCATGAATTGCGTTAATTATTATTTGATATACACCCAAAATTAAAAGGATAAAAGCACCAGAAATGCCTGGCAAAATCATGGCACAAATGGCGATGGTTCCTGCCAAAAAAATATAGACTAAATTGTCACTTCCTTGAAGAACATTTAAGGTGGTAATCCAATAGGCTAGGGCTGCAGCAAGACAGAAAATGACAATGTTTGTTACTCTGTAATCTTGTATTTGTCGCCCAACAAGCCAGACACTCGCAAGAACCAACCCAAAAAAGAAACTCCAAATAAGGACTGGATGATTTTCTAAAAGAAATAGAATTGGTTTTGATAATATCAGAATGGATGATATTATTCCGAGGAATAGCGCTAAAAGAAATGTTCCATCAATTTGCTTCCACGCAGCATGAAGACCAATATTTTTAACTGTTTTGAGTGCTGATAAATTTACGCTGTTGATAGCTCCTAAAAGTCTATCATAGATACCTGTTATAAATGCAATTGTACCTCCTGACACACCTGGCACGATATCAGCGGCTCCCATAGCCAAGCCTTTGAGAAATGTTGTAAAGTATTGAATCACTTTTGTTGTTTTCAGTTTCGACAAAGTTAGAATTTATATAGCTCATTCGGAACTTTGCTTGTAAATCGCTTGCACCAATTCTGTATTTTTGATTTTTATTTCATTATGCAGAAACAATTAGAAATTCGCGAACATGCTCAAGGCATTTTTGATTTGGCTGTACTCAATCAGACCGAGGTTTTTACCTGCTCAGGTGATGGTTTTGTGGTCCTTTGGGATTTGAATACAGGCAAACAAAATACGTTTGCCGTGAAAACATCAGTTCCCGCATATGCTGTGGCGAGTTCAAAGGAGCTCTTGTTTATTGGATTAAATAATGGTGATTTGCATTGGATTGATTTGCAAAACAAGCAAGAGGTCAAGTTTTTTCAGCAACATCGTAGTGCAATTTTTAGGTTAGTTTATGAGCCTAAATTGAATATTTTGGTCAGTACAGATGCTGATGGATTTATCGGGATTTGGGATACAAAATCTTTAAAACTGAACATGATATTTCAGTTACCAACTGGGAAAATTAGAGCGGTTGCTTTTGATACTGAAGCCAAAATACTGGCTATCGGGGGGCAAGATGGTCATGTTCATGTATTGGAAGCAGAATATTTCAACGAGTTGAAAAGATTTTACGCACACAAAGATGGCGTCACATCTCTGGCCTTTCATCCCAATGGTAAATCTTTGATTACAGGCGGTAAAGATGCTTATCTTAGAGTATGGAATTTCGGTGATTACTCAAAAATTAAGGCTTTTCCTGCGCATCTCTTTGCCATTTACGGAATTTGTTTCTCACCAGATGGTAACCTGTTTGCCACTTGTAGTCGCGACAAAACCATAAAAATCTGGGATGCTAATGACTTTTCTGTTCATCAAAAATTAGACAATAAATCGGGTGGGCATCAGCATTCTGTAAATGCAATTCACTGGTCTGAAGATGGATTGTTGAGTGTTTCAGACGACCGACGTTTGATTCTCTGGAAATAGCCCCGAGAATTTGTATATTTTTACAGCAAAATTGAACCAATGGCTAATATTTTTCAATTCAATGGCTTTCGACCTGTAATTCATGAAAGTGCATTCATACATCCCAACGCTGTGGTGACTGGAAATGTGATTATTGGAAAAGATGTTTACATAGGTCCGGGTGCTGCTCTTCGCGGCGACTGGGGACAGATAATTATTGAGGATGGGTGCAATGTACAAGAGAACTGTACGATTCACATGTTTCCTGGTACAACAGTCCTTTTGAAAAAATCTGCACACATTGGTCATGGAGCAATCGTTCACGGTGCTACAATTGGTGAAAATGTTTTGATTGGTATGAACAGCGTAATCATGGATGATGCTGTTGTTGGCGATGCTTCTGTTGTTGGCGCTTTATGTTTTGTGCCTGCAAAAATGGAAATCCCTGATAGATCTGTTGTTGTTGGGAATCCTGCTAAAATTGTGAAGGATGTCAGTGACGAAATGCTCGATTGGAAGACCAAAGGAACACTGTTGTATCAATCCTTACCTCAGGAAATGCGTGATCATTGGATGCCATGCGAGCCATTAAGGTTGCCAGAACCTGATCGCCCCGGTCAGGAGAAGATGTATGAAACTTGGGAGCGCATCAAATCAGATAAACACTAACTATACGTTGCAAGAACGTACAAAGAGTCTGAAAAACACTCATGTTTTGAAAAACGAAAATAACCCAACCGCACATCGCCTTTTTTTATGCTTGGGAGCCAAATTATAAGCGATGTTGCATAATAGCACTGATACACTCAACTATTATCTTAAAAACCAACCTTTCTACTAATTTGAGAAATTTTTCAGTGTATATTCTATTCTGCTGCGGATGGGCACTCGTTGTGAGGCAACACTAAACGAAGTCTTCTTCTTCGGCGTTAACCGTTACTTTTTCTGTTTTGCCTTGGGCAGTGTTTGGCACGATAGCTAGTTTAATTTGTTCTTCAAGTTCCAACATCAAATCGGGGTTGTCGTGAATCACATTTTTAACAGCATCGCGGCCTTGACCCAAACGTGTTTCTCCGTATGAGAACCAAGAACCTGATTTCTTAATGATGTTCAAATCGACACCCAAGTCTAGGATTTCACCCACTTTCGAAATTCCTTCACCATACATAATGTCGAATTCCGCTTTTTTGAATGGTGGCGCGACTTTGTTTTTTACAACTTTCACTTTTACGCGGTTACCCAAGATTTCTTCACCATCCTTAATTTGGCTTGATTTTCTGATATCTAGTCGGATCGAAGAATAGAATTTCAATGCATTACCTCCAGTAGTTGTTTCTGGATTTCCGAACATAACACCAATTTTGTCACGCAATTGATTGATGAATATACAGCAACAATTTGCTTTACTGATTGAACCCGTTAATTTTCTTAATGCTTTCGACATCAAACGGGCCTGAAGCCCCATTTGTGAGTCGCCCATTTCACCTTCAATTTCCGCTTTTGGCGTGAGGGCAGCCACTGAGTCAATCACAATCAAATCAATTGCTCCTGAGCGAATTAAATTATCAGCAATTTCTAATGCTTGCTCACCATTGTCGGGTTGTGAAATTAACAGGTTTCTTGTGTCAACACCTAGTTTTTCTGCATAGAACTGATCGAATGCATGTTCGGCATCCACAAATGCTGCTATACCTCCTTGTTTCTGTACCTCGGCTATAGCATGAATAGCCAATGTTGTTTTACCAGATGATTCCGGTCCGTAAATTTCTACAACGCGCCCCTTTGGATAACCATTCACGCCCAATGCCAAATCTAGGGTTAATGACCCTGATGGAATTACATCCAACTTTTCAATTGCTGCGTCGCCTAATTTCATTACTGCGCCTTTGCCAAATGTTTTTTCCATTTTCTCCATGGTCAATTGGAGCGCTTTTAATTTTTCTTTGTTGATGTCGTTTGTTGTTGCCATAACTAATTGTTTTTGCAAATGTAGGTTAGGTACCACGTAAACTTTTTACGCAGTGATATATTATTTCAATAAATCCAAAATTTGTTGTGTGTGGTTTTTAGTGTCCACTTTTTCAATGACTTCTAGAATGTTGCCTTCTTCTCCAATAATAAAAGTGGTTCGATTCACACCGTCATAGCTTTTCCCCATGAATTTTTTCGGTCCCCAAACACCAAAAGCTTGAATAATTTCTTTTTCTGTATCAATTAATAGTGGAAAGTTCAACTGATATTTATCTGTAAATTTTTGATGTGAAGTACCGCTATCTGGGCTAACACCCAAAACAGAAATTCCGTTTTGTTGTAATTCAGATTCGTGGTCCCTTAAATTACAGGCTTGCGTTGTACAACCCGGCGTATTGTCTTTGGGGTAAAAGTAAATAACGAGTTTTCTGCCAGCGTAGTCGCTCAACTGATGTTCCTTACCATGTTGGTCAAGTGCTTTGAAGTTTGGAGATTTAGCTCCTTTTTTTAGTGTTGCCATAATTTAATAATGATTAAATTGTTGTCAAAATTAATGATTGTTTTTTAATCAACAAGAAAAAAGTTGATTTTTTTATTGTGTTAACAAACATAGTCTGTTTTGGGTTTAGATTTTGAAAGAGTTATGAATCTTTTTCTACCTTAGTGCCACAATTCTATTTATGTCCAATTTCATTCGTCAAGTAGCTCAATTCATTTCAGAAAATTACGATAATTATGCGCATCTTACGGTTGTGTTACCCTCTCGTCGTGCACAGAAATACATTCAAAAGGAGTTGTTCGATTTGCACGGTCATCCTATTTTTTCACCAAGCTTTGTAACCATTGATCAATATGCCAAAAATTTCATTGACGAAGAACTTATAGATTCAGTGGATTTGTTGTTTCATTTTTATAAGGTTTATCTTGAATTGGGCAATGATGACGATTTTGAGAGTTTATTGAATTGGGCGCCCATGCTAATTGCAGATTGCAACGAAATTGATCGTTATTTGATCGAATCCAATCAGTTGTTCAAGAATTTACGCGATATCAAAGAATTAGAAAATTGGTCTTTTGAGCAAGGCCGTGAATTAAGCGAAAGTCAAAAGCGATTTTTGGATTTTTGGGATCAATTGAAGTCGTATTATGACCTTGTAAACGAAGAATTAGATGGCTTGGGTTTGGCCTACTCTGGCGCTGTTTTTCGAAAAGCCCTTGAGAACCTGGACGAACGCTTGGATAGTGTTTATCCACAGCAGTCTTTTTTGTTCGTTGGATTCAATGCTTTAAGTGAAGCAGAAACTGTATTGATTGAGCGCTTGGTTAAACTCGGTCGTGCATGTGTTTTGGCCGAAGCAGATGCATTTTATTTGAATAATCCTAACCATGAGGCTGGTTTGTTCATTCGACGTACTAAGGTTCGAATTCCTGAAATGAAAGTTATTCAAACTGATATTTTGCTCCATGAGTCAAAGCATATTGAATTAATTGAATGCGCACAAGCTGGTAGTATGCTAAAAGTTACGCAGGACATTTTAGCAAAATTGAATCAAGAGGAGTTGAATAATACTGTTTTGTTGTTAGCCGATGAATCGCTGATTGTGCCAGCTATCAAGCATTTACCAAAGTCTATTGACAAAGCCAATATCACCCTGGGCTTACCTTTAAAATTAACTGCACTTCGTCCATGGTTGGAGATTATATTTGAATTTCAGAATAATTTCTTCTACTTCAATACTGAAGCATTATACCACAAAACACTTCTGTCATTTTTTAGACACCCCTTTATGGAGCGTTTGTTGACTGATGATGATAAAAAATTGGTCTTGAACGAGGAAAAAAATATCGTTAAGTTCAATAAGATTTTTTCTAAGCTTAAAATCGACGATTTTTCTAAAGAGGTGCAGTATATTTTAAATTTAGTTTTCACTCCTTGGAATAACCAGTTTGCACATGCTCTGAATATTATTCTGGATTTGAATCAACATGTATTTACATCTTTGAGCGAAAAAGAAGACTTGGTTGAACGCAGTGCTTTGTTTCACTTTCAGGAGTCTATGAAATCATTGCAGCTAGTTTTCGAACGTGATTATGTACCAGAAATGACTTTACGCACTTTTGAAAAATTCTTCCATATGCGTTGGATGCGTGAAAGCGTGGCCTATTATGGAAATCCGATTGATGGATTGCAGGTGATGGGTTTATTGGAGACGCGTTTGTTAAGTTTCAAAAATTTGATTGTTGTTGGATTGAATGAGGGCCAAATGCCCCCCAAGAATACTATTAACAGTTTGATTCCAATGGATTTAAGGCGTTATTTTAATTTGCCTTTGCCTGCTGAAAAAGATGCTTTGTTTGCTCATCACTTTTATCGTTTGCTCACTTATGCTGAAAATGTTCATATTTTATACTCAACCAATCAAGGTGACGATTTTTCTGCTGCTGAACCAAGTAGATATATCAAACAAATAGAATTAGAGCTGGCGGCTCAAAATCCTCAAATTGTTGTGAAAAAAACTGCGTACAACATTCCAGTTAATCTTTCAGTAGATGAATTATCCTTTCAAAATAATGATGAAGTTAGGCAGCGTATTTTAGGGCAATTCGAATATGGTCTCTCGCCCTCAGCCATGAATAAGTTCTTGTCGTGTCCATTAGATTTTTATTTTCGATATGTATTGAAATATGCAGACGATGAAGAAGTTGAGGAAAATGTGGAACATAGCACTTTTGGAAGTGTAGTCCACGAGATTTTAGAGTTTTTGTTTCAGCCATTTGTAGGTGGAAACAGGTCTGTGCAGATTTCAGATATTAAGGCCATGCTCCTTGTTTTTAGTGAAGAAGTGGATAACAGATTCAAAAAGAAGTTTGAGTCAAATGTTGAGTTATTCGAGCGAGGTGCAATGTACTTTGCTTCTATTGCTGCAAAAAAACAAATTCGTAGATTTTTGAATCAGGAAATAAAACTGCTTTCAGAAAATCCTGAAAAGCAATTGAGAATTATTGCTTTGGAATGTAAGTTGGAACACGAAATTTCAATAAGTGTTGAAGGAGTGCCAAGAAAGATAAAATTATCTGGTGTTATTGATCGCCTCGACCAATGGGGTGATGAAATTCGAATCGTGGACTATAAAACTGGTGTTTGTAAAACTGAAAATGTGCGAATCAATGGGGTAGTGGCTTGTAGAATTTTTTTAGCCACACAAAATTTAGAGGCCTTCGATTTTAATGCTGAAGATGATTTCGGTAATTTGGGGGCGAGTTATGCTCTACAACTTTTATTTTATGCTGTTTTATACAGAGCAAATTATGGTAAAGTCCCTGAACGAGTTGGGATTTATTCTTTGAGAAATGTCAATTCGGGCTTGCAAAGTTTAGAATTTGCGCAGCCAAGAAAAAAAGAGGATGCACACAATTTAATGCTGGATGATAAACTTGTAGACTTTATGGAGAATTACATGACACACATTGCACAAAAAGTCTTGGAAGTAGAGGTGTTTAGCCACAATGAAGTTTCGAGATATTGTCAGTTCTGTACTTCATGATTTTTGGCCGCTTTTTTTTTCTCCTTAATTCTTTTTTTCGCTGCTTTTTCGTCTTCCTTGGCTTTGATTTTTTTCTTCTTGAATTCGTTTTTCGATAACAATTCTATAGGATATAGTTTGTGCTTACCTGCTTCAATCTCTTTTGCTACGAGTTCAATCAACCAGTCTTCGCCATCTGGGTTGTATTCTGTTTTTATGTTTTGATCAAAGAAGAATCCAACGCTTTGATAGTAAGTTGCCTTTACGCCTCCGCGGTATTTTTTGATTATTTCAAACACAGTTAATCCAGTTTCTCTGTTGATGAGCTTTACCAATAATTGACCATCTGAAACATACATATCACGGATGACGTATTCGAAATCGTCCATCAATTTTTCATAAGCAGTTTTTCCGTATTTTTTGATTTGTCGCTTTTTATCTAAAGTAGCCACATCTTTTTCATAATCATCGAAAAGTTTTTTTGCATGTCGGGCCAAAGGGTAAATTCTTTTCATTTTATAAACCATGCGATTGTAGTTTTTCAAAAACTCTGGGTCTCTGATTTCTACAGCGGGTTTTAAAACGATGCCATATATGGTATCATCTTCTTGTTGCGAGAAGACAGGATTGAAGCAAAAACCAAAAATAAGAAACGCAGCTATTAATTTTTTCATAACCTATGTTTTCTTTTATCATTCAAAATTCTTGCCAGAACAATTATGAAATGACGAGTAGCAATAAAAAAAAAGCAGCCCGAAGGCTGCTTTCAGTATTTATTTCTTTTTCTTCTTTTTACTAGAATACTTGTTGTTGGCTTGACGAGGATTAGCAAGTCCTGTTGGACTGCCAACTCTATCCATGGCACATCGGAAGCCCAAACTGCTCAATGCTTTATCTTCATCAAGGAATCGACGCGCACCACCAGATACCCAATAAGCTCTGTCATTCCACGCACCACCTTTGTAAACTCTTGACTTGTCAGAAATTAAAGTTGTAGGCCAAGATGTTCTATTCGCAAATGTAGAAATTTGATTTCCTTGTAGATCGAATTCTTCGTACTGGCTTTGATACATAATCAAATTCGGATCTCTGTTCGCCATATTGATGTCATTTTTACGATCGTTGTTGTCGTAATAAATAGAACTTTCTATATCACCGTCTTTATAGTCGATGTAGTCAGCACGGCGATAATTTAATCGGCCAATGTTTTCCTCTTCAACTTCATTTCTCCATTTCAAACGACCAGGTGTGTTGATAACATAGTCCGCAAATCCATCTCGGAGCATCGAGATTATTTCAAATGCATATTCTTCATCTGGACCTTCACGAAGCTCTTCGTCGAAAATATTTGCCAAAATTTCTTCAGTTACAATCATGGAAGCCTCAACATCATACTTTAGGTTCTTCAAAGCGATAGCAGAATCCAACCAAATATTCACTCTTCTTAAGATATCCAATTCAACCTCATCCTTTTTACGTCCACTTGATACATAGAATTGATCAGGGGCATAAGAGTTTACAACAGCCTCTCCATTTGAAGTTTGTGCAGTAACCCTATTGTTAGATCTGTTTCTAGCATCAATGTGCGTTGGAATATTCGGATCGTCTGGATCGTGCTGAGCTGCACTGATTCTTTGGAAACGTACTCTTTCGAATTCATTTACGTACTGTTTCAAACCGTGAACATCAAATTCAACTTGCGTGTTTTTGGTGTCAATCATTCCAGCATTATTCAATACCTTAGTCTTAAAAACGTTACCTCTGAAAGGACGGAAATCATCAAAATCTTCGTGAGAAAGAGGACGGTAAACATCCAAAACCCACTCAGAAACATTACCTGCCATGTTGTAAAGACCGTAATCATTTGGCCAGTAGGAGTCAACTGGGGCTGTTACATCTGCGTTGTCGTTCAGGTGACCTGCAACCCCCATGTAGTCACCTCGACCTCTCATAAAGTTGCCTCGAATATCTCCACTAAATGCAGCATCATCTTGACGCACCCAATGTCCATTCCATGGATAGGTTCTTCTGTCTGAAATCACTTCCGGGTTGGTCATATTACCGATTAAACCATAGTAAGCAAATTCCCATTCAGCTTCAGTAGGCAAGCGAAAACGTGGAAGCAAAATGCCATCCTCCATTCTTACTAGGCGATCACCGTACTTGTTGCGACCGCGTTTTTTTGGACCTTTGTTGTCTGGGTCGTAATCTCTTAGAGGCATAGCTTCGCCAGCATCATATTGTCCAACCATGTAAGATTCTGTGGTGAATGGGTCGTCGTCTTGATAAGGGTTTTCTTTAAGGATGCCTTCCTGAATCAAAATTAACTCGTTTACACGGTCTGTTCTCCAATTACAGAAGTCGTTTGCCTGAAGCCAAGTAACTCCAACAACTGGGTAGTCTCTATAAGCTGGATGTCGCAAATAGTACTCTACATACTTTTCATTGAATCCAAGTGGAGATCGCCAAACATTTGTGTCAGGCAAAGCATTCTTGTGTATCATTGGATAAGTCTTGTAGGTTCTTTTAATCCAATACAGATATTCTTCCCAATTGAAATTGGTGATTTCAAACTGATCCATGTAGAACGAAGAAACTGTAACACGACGTGGAATGTTGTTCCAGTCGAACATCACATCTTGCTCAGTTCTTCCCATGGTGAATGTACCGCCTTCAATCAGAATTAATCCAGGTCCGGCAATTTGTTCGTAATACGGCACTTTTTGAAAGCCACCGTTACCTTGTTTATTATACTCCCAACCAGTTATGTTGGAAGTCTCCTTGCTACAAGAAGTAATAATGAATGCTGAGCCTAAAGCAACCAGCGATAAAAACCTAAGGTTCTTCATGATTCTATACCTTTTGTTTGTGTTAAATCAACCGCAAATATACTACAATAACGAGACATCTTTTGATTGGTTACATTTTTTTTTAAAATGATGGACAGGAAATCGTTCTGAAGTTGATTTTCTTGTCTTTGCATTTAAGAGTCATGCCTAATGATATTTCGTGAGACCCTCCTGATTGGTTTGTTAATCTTGAAACCGTGACATCATAGCTATATCCTAATTTAAATTGATTGAATTGTAGACCGAATAGAAGAATGAAGGCGTCTCTGTTTCTAAACCAACTTCCGAATGTAAACATGTCGTATTTGATATAGGTTCCAAGATTCATTTCCATAAAACCTTGTTGGTAGCGGAAAAGAATATTTGGTGATATACTCACTTTGTTGCCATACACGGATTTTTTGCCTAATGGTATATCGGCTCCTGCATGTGCGGTAAATCTCATTGGGAGAGGACTGTTGCCAATAATCATGGATTCATTTGGCGTATTTAAATGATGTGCAGCAAAGCCGAAATAAAAATTTTTGGTGAAACCGACCATTCCAGCTGATATATCCAGAAAGCCTTTTCTGCCGCCTCTTGGCACATCACCGGTTTGATAAATGAATCCTCTTCTTGGGTCAATCATATCTCCGAAGGTTAATTTGTTCCAATCTAAAAATTTCATCACAAAGTTGGCTTGCCCTCCAAACATGAGAGTAAAATTTCGATTTACCTTTAAGTGGTATGAATAAACCAATCCCAAGCTCGATGTTTGAATCGTATTTTGCCCAGCTTGGTCGTGCATGGCAATAATCCCAATTCCACCGTTAATGGCTCTGAATTTTTGGTCATATGAAAAACTCTGTGTAATAAAACTTCCGCTTAGCGAAGGCCATTGATTTCTATAATTTAATGCAAATCGCGGACATAAATTGGAGCCTGCCATGGCGGGGTTTAAGTACAAGGGATTGGCATAAAACTGGGTAAAAACTGGATCCTGTCCTTGGCTTTCAAAACTGCACATGAGGATGATAACAACCGCGAGAAGTGGTGATTTTATATGATGAAATGCATTTTGGTTGTTCATACTCATGTTTTAAAGGCTTTCAGAGATAAGTTGATACGATGCTTATATGGTTTTGGTTTCGAATTCATCGAATTAAATTTCCGTGGAAATTATTATTCAAGTATAGATTAAATTTGAATTATGTCATAAAATAATTGTGATTTTGGCAATAATCGGAAAAAAGGCTCGTTTCTTCTGATATCCTTAGAAAAATCTAATTTTCTTTGCACCTATGAATAACACCAAAAAAGTATACTTCAATTATTCGGTTTTTGACAAATTGAACTTTCTTGTTCTGTTTGCCTATTTCATGACTCAGTCAATTGCCATGGCTCAAACTGAGCAGATAGAAGTGAATTTGAATTGGTTTGGTAACTCGATTAAAGCTAACGTTTTTGGTCAAGAAATTGAGTGGCCAGCGGTGCCATTTGAATGGGACCATGACGGCAAGCCTGTGCATGTTTTTAAGCATTTCGAAAAAAATCTCCACAAATTTGATGTTTCCTTGACGGTAGTTGGTCTCGAAACATCTGCGGCATCTGCTGTGGATAAGTCGTTTATTGAAGATTATGGCCTTGCTGTCCCTGATGCATTGGATTATCGTTTTCGCACTTCTTCAGATCGCGGAAAAGGGTATCTTGGTATTGAAATTATCCCGTTTATCAAAGAAGGTGGACAAATTAAACGTGTTAAACGTATTGTGTTTACAGCAAATTTCGCTCCGCGTATAGATAATGCTATGTCTTTAAAATTTGTTACCAATTCAGCTATGGCATCTGGTAATTGGTATAGAATTGCGATTCCTTCATCGGGTGTTTATCGAATAGATCATGCTTTTTTAAATGCGAATGGCATCAATACTTCTGGGCTCAATCCGAATCATATTCATATTTTTGGAAATGCAATGGGGATGCTGCCAGAAAACAACAACATTCCGCGTCCAGACGATTTAATTAACAACAGAATTCAGATTGTTGGCGATCAAGATGGTTCATTTGACCAAGGAGACTTCATTTTATTTTATGCCAATGGTCCAGATGAAGTTCGCTATGCCGGAAGTCGATTGACTGCAGTCAAGAATGTTTACACCACTGAGAGTTATTATTTTATTTGCATAGACGCCAATAAAACGCCACAAAGAATTACACAAGCCGACATAAGTAATCAAGCAGTTACTCATGTGGTATCGGGCAGTGATCAGCTCATTCATTACGAAAAAGATTTAGTTAAATACCGGGAAAGCAATGGGTCAATAATTAAGAGTGGAAAGCGATGGTATGGTGAAGTATTTGATTTTGTTCTTGAGCATCAATTCAACTTTAATTTGGTTGGTTTACAGACAAATGAGCCTGTGGAATTGAGAACTGTTTATGCCCGTTCTGGTGTTCATACTGGAAGTTTTTTTCGTGTATTTTTGAATAATTCTGGTGCGCCAAGTCAAGAAGCCAATTTGGGCTCAGGCTTGACATATACTTCGATGACCACAACACATAATCTGTCGAATCCCAATTTGTCAATATTGATGCGCTTGGATAGATTGATTCCTTCTGTTCGTGTGTTTTTGGATAAAATAGAAATCAATTATCGACGCAGTTTGCAGTATTCTGGTGGGCAATATTTTTTAAGGGACAGGCAATCTGTTGGCTCTGGAAATGTTGCTTCAATAACTATGGGAGGTTCTGTTTCAGCTTTAAACATTTGGGAAATCACCACGCCCACTGGCCCTGCAAATGTTAATTTTACATCGACAGGTAATCAAGTGTCTTTTCAATTTTCAGCTGATAATCAGCGACAATTTATTGCTTTTACGAATGCATCAGCGTTGACACCCAATTTCAGAGGAGCGCTTCAAAATCAGAATTTACACGCATTGCCTGCGGGCGATTATCTGATTGTTTCACACCGCGACTTTTTGCAACAAGCCAATCGTTTGGCCGATTTACATAGAGCTGATGGATGGACAGTACATGTGGTAGATATTCAGCATGTTTACAATGAGTTTTCATCAGGTATGCAGGACCCAGTGGCTATTCGTTGGTTTGCAAAAATGTTTTATGATAGAGCCAATCAAACGCCTGGCGTGAATCCGCCGCTAAACTTATGTTTATTTGGTGATGGTTCATACGATCCTCTAGAGGGTAGAAGTGCTAATAACAACAATTTTGTGATTACTTATCAAACCGATAATTCTGAAAGTGATGTGCAATCTGTTACGAGTGACGTGTTTTTTGTCTTGCTTGATGATAATGATGGGTTTAATGGTTCAGATAATGCCGACATGGGTGTAGGAAGAATTATTGCTTCAAATACCGGACACGCTAAGTTGTTGGTGGATAAAGTTGAGCATTACAAAAAATTTGGTTCTCCTCATTTTACTTCCTCTGGTGCCTTGGCCTGTAGCTCACCTAATGAGACCAATAGGGGCGATTGGCAACTGGTTCTCACGCACATTGCTGACGACGAAGATGGCGGTTGGTTTGTAAATGACCACGAAAGTTATGTTAACTATTATGCGCCTCTCTTTCCGCAATACAATTACGAGAAAATATACATTGATGCCTATCCGCAAATCAGTACTGCGGGTGGAGAGAGATACCCTGCTGTACCACCATTGATAGACTCGCGAGTGGCCCGTGGCAATTTAATCATGAATTATGTTGGTCACGGCGGAGAAACAGGTTTGGCTTATGAACGAATTGTGACAATCCCTCAGATAAATTCTTGGACAAACATGGACAAACTGATGCTTTTTGTGTCTGCAACTTGCGAGTTTTGTCGCTTTGACGATTTTTCAAGAGAATCTGCTGGTGAGATTATGTATTTGTCTCCATCTGGTGCGGCGATTGCAATGATGACAACAACCCGTCCGGTGTTTATCACTGTGAATTCGCTTGTAGGAACACGATTTTATGAGCACGTGTTTTTGAGAGATAATGAAGAAAGACCAATCACAATGGGTGAAATTGTAAAGGGTACTATGAATACGTCAGGGAACGATGTTAATAGAAGAGCTTTTATGATGGTAGGAGACCCGATGCTTCGTTTGAAACTTCCGAATGTTCAGTATCAAGTTGTGATTGATTCTATTAATGGTTTTGACCCCGCTCTGGTTCAGGACACTATGAAATCCTTGAGTAAAGTGCGAATTGTTGGACATATAGAAGATCAAAATGGTAACGTTGCTTCAAATTTAACTGGTTTATTGGTGCCAACAATATTTGATAAGCCCAGACAGAATCAAACCTTGGGTCATGACCCCAATTCTCCTGTGATACAATTTCAGACGCAAAACAACATTGTTTTCAAGGGTAAATCATCTGTTTCCAGTGGTTTGTTTAGCTTCGAATTCGTCGTTCCAAAAGATATTGACTACAGTTTTGGTACGGGAAAAATGAGTCTATTTTTCTACAATCAGAATACCGACTGTGCCTCTGCCGAAGTGAGGTTTTTGGTTGGAGGGGTAGATCCCAATGGATTGGCAGATAGTGAGGGTCCCGAGGTAACAATGTATCTGAACAGCCCAAATTTTGTGAGCGGAGGAATGACCAATGAGGCGCCTGTATTTTTTGCTAAACTTTTTGATGAAAATGGTATCAACGCAGTGGGCAATGGAATAGGTCATGATATCACACTCATTTTAGACAACAATACGAGCCAGCCCTTTGTATTGAACAATTATTACGAAGCAGATTTGGATACCTATCAGAGCGGTATTGTTCGTTTTCCAATGCCCAAAATGGCTCCTGGACCTCACACCTTAACTTTCAAAGTTTGGGATGTAAACAACAACAGTTCGGATGCTGTCTTGGAATTTATAGTGGTTGAGGGAGCTGATATGGATTTGAAAAATTTATTAAATTATCCAAATCCGTTTACGACATATACCGAGTTTTTCTTCGAACACAATCAGCCTGGAACAGACTTAGAGGTTCAGATTCAGATATTTACGATTAGTGGGAAATTGGTAAAAACCATCAATCAGAGCATGACCAACTGTGGCTTCCGAACGCCTGGTATTCCATGGGATGGTCGCGATGATTTTGGCGACCAATTGGCCAGAGGGACATACGTTTACAGGGTTTCTGTAAACACAGCGAATGGCGACCAAGCAGAAAAATTTGAAAAGCTAGTTTTGCTTCGTTAATGTACCAATTAATTCACTACTTTTGCAAGCCTTATCATCAACTGAAAAATTATGACACGTAAGTTTTTGTTATTCATTTCTTTATCTATTGCTACTTTGAGTGTTCTTGCACAGGGAGGCAATCCTAATCAAGAACAGGTAGCCAATGACATTCAGCTAAATACAATCACAACGGCAGTTCCATTCCTTTTGATTAATCCAGATTCTAGAGCTGGAGGAATGGGGGAGATTGGTGCAGCCACTAGTCCCGATATGTATTCGATTTATTGGAATACCTCGAAACTTGCTTTCGCAAAAGAGAAAATGGGTTTTTCTACATCCTATTCCCCATGGTTGCGCGCTATTGCTCAAGACATGCACCTTTCATTTTTAACGGGATATTATAAGATCAACGATCGTCAGGCAGTAACAGCATCTTTAAGGTATTTTTCACTAGGCCAAATTACTTTTACAGATCAACAAGCCAATAAAATAAGAGACTTTGTGCCTTCTGAATTTGAAACCATGGTTGGTTATGCTTTAAAGTTGAGCGAAAAATTTGCCTTGGGTATGAATGGAAAGTTCGTCTTTTCAAATTTGACCGGTGGAACATTAGTTGCTGGGGCTAATACACGTCCAGCTACTGCAGGTGCTGCCGATGTTTCAGCAAGTTATTTTGACGATGATTTGCGACTTTTTGGCAACAAGGCAATCCTCGGAATCGGATTTGTCATTTCTAATATTGGAAATAAAGTGAGTTACACAGATGCTGCTGGTCCCCGCGACTTTTTACCTGCAAATCTTCGTTTGGGTACTGCTCTTTCTTTAGACTTAGACGAATTTAACCGTTTCACATTTGGTCTTGATTTTAACAAGCTTTTGGTCCCCACTCCACCAATACGTGTCAACGGCCCGAACAATACTTTTTATTCAGTTGGAATGAATAATAACGTTCCTGTAATTGCTGGTATTTTTCAATCGTTTTATGACGCTCCAGGCCGCCCGTTAATTGGCGCAGATAACAATCCAATAGTTGAAAACGGTGAGGTTCAGATAAAACGTGGCAGTCGTTTCGGAGAAGAGCTTCGTGAAATAAACTTTGGAATTGGTGCAGAATATGTTTACAACAGAACCATTGCCATGCGCGCGGGCTATTTCCATGAGCATTATTCTAAAGGTAATCGTCGTTATTTGACCTTTGGAATTGGTTTGAAATATAGCAAGTTGGGTATTGATTTATCTTACATTGCATCTTTGGTCCAACAAAATCCCTTGGCAAATACGTTGAGATTTTCTTTGAGTATTACGATAGACAACAATACGCGCAAACGAGATAAAATTGATGATTAAGCGCTTTATCAAAGTCCACGATGTTCAGATCTTATGGAAATTAAAATAAAGTTTGAGCTTTTAGAAAATTGGGGAGAACTCCCAGATTTAGACGTATTACTCGTAGAAAAGGCAATATCTATCTCCGAAACCGCCTACGCAAAATATTCATCTTTTCATGTGGGGGCCGCTTTGCT
The DNA here is from genome assembly GCA_002422285.1 of Flavobacteriales bacterium UBA6165. Lineage (GTDB taxonomy): Bacteria > Bacteroidota > Bacteroidia > Flavobacteriales_D > Crocinitomicaceae > UBA6165. The sequence goes on from DIUF01000116.1 coordinate 33,278, forward strand.
TTTGGAAAATGGAGAAATAGTATTAGGTAGCAATCAAGAAAATATTGCATTTCCATCAGGGATTTGTGCAGAAAGGACAGCTTTGTTTTATGCCGGCTCTCAATTCCCAGATTTGAAAATAAAGAAATTGGTGATTTATGGTGCAGGCGAATTGTTGGCCAGTGGCGCTCCTGTGCCTCCTTGTGGTGCCTGTAGGCAGGTTATTGCAGAAAGCATTCTACGTCAGGGCGAGGGCTTTGAGTTGTTATTGATTGGTAAAAATAAGCAAGCATTGAGGTTTGTAAATGCCTTAGACCTCCTGCCTTTGCCTTTCGGTTTCTCTAATTGATTATCTGAAGCATTCTGAGAATTCTTAATTCTTCAAATAGGAAAACGATCAAAAATAGGCCTGTTGCTATCACTGTGAACTTATAAGTCGTTGCGTATGCCCAAATGTTACTTCTCATGTACCTCGCTATAATTGGAAGTAGAAGAAAAATAACAGCAATCGGCAGAATTGAATATACTGAGCCTTTGATTTTTGCATAATATCCGTAATTGCCAGATTTCATAATAAACTCGCGTTTTTCGTTCATTATGGCTGTTTTGGTGAGGTAAAAAATATCGTTTGGTTCTAAATTTTCACCGATTCCTCCAATTACTTCAAGTCGTTTATTATTGTCATAATGAACCAAATGATACGGCAGCGAATGTATCATTGAGAAGCCTAAATATTCGCTTCTATCTACACGATGTTTGGTTATTTTTTCTGGGAGATTGTAATCCAAAATGATGAGCATCAAACAAACCACTGAAGTAAAAAATATCGCTTTAAATAAATTTTTGCGCCATCCTGTGATATATAAATCATGTATTTTAAGTTGAGCCAAATATTCTTTTTTAGCCTGTAGCTCTTTTTCCCGTTTTATTCGTTCAGCGCGTTCTTTGTTGATGTGCTCTTGTGTTCGCTCTTGTGTTTTGTTTTGGGTTTGTTGACTTGGTTTTCGAACTCTAGATTGAGGTAAGGGGCGTTGGCAAGTAATAATTTCGTAAGCTTCTGTGATTTTTAAGAATTTCTGATGAGCTTCTTTACTTGGGTTTACATCAGGGTGATATTGTTTCACAAGTGTTCTATAAGCACGCTTTACTTCGCGTTCTGTAGCGTTTTGCGGCAGACCTAGAGCAGTATAATATTTAGCTGGAATCAAGCAGAATATTTTTTAGCAGTTTGAATACGGTTGATTTTGCCAGAATCGGTGTACACAAAATTTGTGCAATATATAATTGATTTTGGAATTTCGTACTGAGTCAGCAATTCTTTTAATTTGTTTGAATCTATTTTTTGTTTGGACTCTATAAATAAAACGAGCTTTTCACCAAAGGTGTCGTCGGGTAAGCCGAAAAAGAAAAAGTTGAAGTCCCAATTCAAAGTACTGAGTTTTTTTTCTAATTCCTCAGGGTGTAATTTAATGCCTCCAGAATTAACCACAAAGTCTTTCCTTCCCAAAAAATGGAATTGTCTTTCGCTCACAAAAGATACAATATCGTTGGTTTTTAGTTCTTCAACACCCAGTATTGGGGCGTTGATAATTAATGTTTTGTCTTTTGCTTGTTTACAGTTTATTCCAGGTAATATTTGAAACGGTTCATTTTCAACACGGATACGTTTCAAGGCAATATGAGAATAGGTTTCTGTCATACCATAGCTGTGGAAAACTTGGTGCTCCATTTGGAGTATTTTGATTTTCAGCCTTTCTGAAATAGGAGCACCGCCGAGCAGAATCGTTTTGATTTGAGCTAATTTATTTTCATTTTCATGGATTGCTTTTTCGTACTGATAGGGTGTCATTGCTGCAAAATCAATTTCCAAATTATCTGGATAAGATAGCGGATGGTTTGGCATAGAAACCACGCATTTCATTTTGAATTCTAAACAACGAATTACCATCATTTTCCCTGAAATAAACTCTTGAGGCAGACAAATTAAGGCTTTGTTGTGCTCATTAAAATTGAAAAATTTCCCAGTCATTCTTGCACTTTCAACCAGGTTTTTTTTTAGCGCATGTAGGCGTTTTTTATCTCCTGTAGAACCTGAAGTTTGCAGTGATATCGAATCGGATTCATTGAACCAATCGTTTAAAAACACATCAATTTCGTGCCGACAATTGGAATCTATAAATAGAATATCCAATTGGTTCAACGTGGTATCATTTTTGTTATTCATAGACATGTCAAAAATAAACTATATTTGTGGATGTAAACATACGTTCATGATTTAAGGTCATTAACAAATCAAATTTTAGAACATCAATTATGAAAGTTATCACAGGATTTGCAATATTAGCTCTGGGATTAGGAGTTGTGACTTGCGCAAACAAAGCTAAGACCGCTGTTAATGCAACAGCAGTGGAGAATGAAACATCTGGTATTCAGTTTAGAAGCATCAGCCTTGAGGAAGCCAAAAAAGCCGCTAAAAAAGAAAAGAAAATTATTTTTATCGATGCATATGCTGCATGGTGCGGACCTTGTAAGATGTTGGATAAGAATACTTTTTCCGATCAATCAGTTGGGACATATTTCAATGATAAGTTTATTAATCTTAAAATAGATTGTGAAAAACACGCTGATGGTCCAGAAGTGATGCGAACATACGGTGTGTCAGCTTATCCTACACTCTTGTGGGTTGACGCTGAAGGTAAATTAGTTAAAAAAGAAGTCGGTTATAAATCTCCTGAGCAGTTGCTAAGAGCTGTTCAAGATATTAAGTAATACCGCAATGAAAAAATTTTAGAGGTCTTTCGAGACCTCTTTTTTTTGTCAAAACTTTTTAAATGTTCATTGGTTAATGATTAATCCAAGTACTTTTGCACTATGACTTCAAAGCCGGTTATTGACACCCGTATTTTTCGCAAATTATTACAATCGGCTTCTCCCTACCGTTTTCTTTTCGTTTCCGCGTTGGTATTAACCGTGCTTTATGCTGGAGCGAGTTCCATACGTCCGCTATTAATAGGTAAGTTGGTCGGTAAATTTGTGGGAGATGGATATGAGCCAAATGTACTTCTGAATTGGACTATCTTTCTGATTATTCTACTTTTTTTAGAGGCAATTCTTCAGTTTGCATCGTCATATCTATCTGCTGTATTGGGGCAAAGAATTATTCGAGACCTGAGAAACAGACTTTTCGAGCATGTAGTAGGTTTCAGAAGAAAATTTTTCGACAAGACACCCATCGGGTCACTGGTTACGCGTGTTGTTTCTGATATTGAGGCAATGGCGGAGGTTTTTTCACAAGGTGTTTTGAGCATACTGGGCGATATCTTCATGTTGGTTGGTGTTTTGGCACTTATGCTTTTGGCCAATTGGAAACTCACTTTGGTGATGTTGATACCATTGCCACTGCTATTTATGGCGACTAAAATTTTTGCTAGGGCCATGAAGCAGTCATTTATGTTGGAGCGTCAGGAGGTGAATAGGTTGAATACTTTTGTTCAGGAGCGTATAACAGGAATGTCGATTGTTCAACTTTTTAATCGTCAGCAACGTGAACTGGAGCAATTCAAAGAAATCAATGAAAAGCATCGCGAGGCACATATCAAGGCAATTTGGGCGAATTCTATTTTTTTTCCTGTAGTAGATTTATTGAGCTCTTTATCCATAGGTTTGCTTTTCGTTTGGAGTGTTATGCAGATTGAGTGGGTGAGAGGAGATACAGATGTTTTTTCTGAAGTCGTTAGTTTCACTTTGTGGATCAATATGCTTTTTAGACCAGTTCGAATGTTGGCAGATAAATTCAATACACTTCAAAGAGGGGTGGTTCGTGCTGAGCGTGTCTTTGAATTGTTGGATATGCAGGCTTTTGTCCAAGATAAAGGCACCATTGAATCTTGCGATTTCCACCAAACAATAAAATTTGAAGATATTTGGTTTGCTTATGATGATGAAAAATGGGTGCTCAAGGACTTGAATATGGAAATACGCCCAGGAGAAACAATTGCTATTGTAGGCGCTACTGGATCAGGAAAAACTTCTATTATTAACCTTGTTGGTCGCTTTTACGAATTCCAAAAGGGTCATATTAAGATCGGAGAAACCAACATTCGAGACTTATCAATTCCTTGTTTACGCTCAAATATAGGCATAGTATTGCAAGATGTGTTTTTGTTTTCAGACACAATTTATAACAACATCACATTAGGTAATTCAGACATATCCAAAGAACAAGTAATTGCTGCTTCGAAAGAGGTTGGCGCTCACGAGTTTATTATGAAGCTTGATGGTGGCTATGACTATTATGTTGGTGAGCGCGGTGGTGGACTATCCGTTGGGCAAAGGCAGTTGATTTCATTCATCAGGGCATATGTTTACAATCCTGCTATTTTGATTTTAGATGAAGCCACGTCAAATATTGACAATGAATCCGAAGCCTTAATTCAGTTAGCCACTGAAAAGCTTACTGCAAATAGGACATCTATCGTTATAGCGCATCGACTAACGACAATTAGTAAAGCCAATAGAATCTTTGTGTTGGATAAGGGACATGTTGTAGAGCACGGAAGTCATGAGGAGCTCATGAACCTTGGAGGAGCCTATAAAAGATTGTTTGAATTGCAGTATAGTAATTTATAATCATTCAAAGGAATTAAATTTCTGTTATTCGCATTATTTTTCTGATATTTGCCAACTAATTTTATTGAATATGTTACAAATCTCTGAGGAAGTTATAAATACATCCATTGAGTTCATTAACTCCGCAAGTGAAGATGTCCTAAATGATTATTCTGAACGCTATGCAGATACACAAGAATCCTTGGTGGGTTATGTTTTTCAAACTGCTGCAGAAGACGATGACGATGAGTTGTTGAGTTATTTTGTGTATTACTACACATTGATCATGCACATTTTTGAGAATTCGGGTAAGAAATTACCTGTGATTGATGACGCATTTATAGATGCTTTCCACGAAGATTATTTAGAGCTGATTGATGAATATACAGAAAGTGAAGACTTTTCAGAGTTGGTTGACTTTATCGGACAGCCAGTTTTGATAGATTTTTTATTGCATGACATTTCTACAGCAGATGATGAAGGAAATATGATAGATGAAGAAATGCAGAACATTTTGAGTATGGTTTTGATTGGTTTGGTGGGGATCTTAACCAAAGTTGAAGGGCAGTAAGTTATGACGGCTGCGGAGATTGTTGATAAAATGTTATCGAATGATGCCTTCAGCCAATGGTTGGGAATCGAATTGATTAAAATCGAACCAGGTTATTGTGAATTGAAAATGATAAGTAGAGCTGAAATGTTGAACGGTTTTGGCATATTGCATGGTGGCATCGCCTATTCCCTCGCTGATTCTGCACTTGCATTTGCTGCTAATTCCAATGGGCGACATGCATTGAGTATTGAAACATCGATTTCACATCACATTAAAGTGAAGGAAAATGAAGACTTGTACGCTTTTGCTGAGCCGATTGTAACGAAAGATAAATTTTCACATTATCAGGTAAAAATAAAAAATACTGACTTTGAACTTGTTGCATCTTTTAAGGGAGTTGTTTACAATGCATCCACTATTTGGGCATAAATTTTGACTGGGAAAAAGAAATTTGATATATGAGTGAGGAATATAAGAATCTGGTACCGCTGGACATCGCGGTGAGAAAGGTGTGGTTGAAAATGTTTAAAATGTACAACCAAAGAGCCATGCACTACGGCGTGTCTTTTTCGTTGGGTTTAGTATTGTTGTCTATTGATAAAGAAGGTACTCCTAGCACACAACTTGGACCAAAAATGGGTATGGAGCCTACAAGCTTATCGCGAACACTCAAAATGATGGAGGAAGAGGGTTTGATTAAACGTATTCCTGA
>DIUF01000107.1:0-11368 GCA_002422285.1 Flavobacteriales bacterium UBA6165
TTTCCGTGGTCAACGTGACCAATTGTTCCAATGTTTACGTGTGGTTTGGAACGATCAAAAGTTTCCTTAGCCATTATTACTTAGGTTTATTTATGTTACTACTTAATTAATTACTATACAAAAAATCAGACCATGCAACACTTTGCAAGACCTGTTCACAGAGCCAATGACGGGATTTGAACCCGTGACCTCTTCCTTACCAAGGAAGCACTCTACCCCTGAGCTACACCGGCTTTGATTTTATTTGAGCGGGAGACGAGATTCGAACTCGCGACCCTCAGCTTGGAAGGCTGACGCTCTACCAACTGAGCTACTCCCGCTTAAAATCAAATACTGTGTTGTGGGGAGAGCAGGATTCGAACCTGCGAAGGTTTCCCAGCAGATTTACAGTCTGCCCTCGTTGGCCGCTTGAGTATCTCCCCAACGCAATATTAATGGAGCCGATGGAGGGATTCGAACCCCCGACCCGCTGATTACAAATCAGCTGCTCTGGCCAACTGAGCTACATCGGCTTGTCAAGAAATAAAGAACTCTCTTTTGATTTCGGGTTGCAAAGATACATTATATTTAGAATTCGCAATATGTTTTAAAAAAAAAATTACATGTAAACAAAAAAAGACGCTGAAAGAGCGTCTTTAATAATTAAAAATCAATTAATTAAGCATTGGTCAATTTTCCCTTGTATTTTCTAACTTGTCTTCTCAATGCTTCCACAGCTAGATCTGTGGCTTCTTCAAAAGTTCTAGATTGTTTTTTTGCAAAGAGTTCTTTCCCTGGCAACAAAATACGTACCTCCGCTACTTTATTGCTTTTATCTTGGGCTTTATCTAATCTGAGAAAGACCTCACTGGTGACTATATTATCAAAAAACTGACTCAACTTTGAAACCTTAGAATTAATGAAATTCACCAACTTAACGTCTGCATCAAAATGTACAGAATGAACTTTAGTGCTCATGGTATTAGATTTTATGCCCACGTGGATGAGCTGATTTATAAATGGAATTAATTTGTTCGAAAGAATTGTGGGTATAAACCTGAGTAGCTGCGAGATTTGCATGCCCGAGTATTTCTTTGAGAATCTCAATTGAAACACCTTCGTTTAGTAAATGGGTCGCAAAAGTATGTCTCATAATGTGCGGGCTTTTTTGGTTCATTCCTGTGACTTGCGAAAGGTAGTTATTTATTTTTCGATAGACAAATTTGGGGTATAATTTTTTTAAAGAATCAGTAAAAAAAATAAAATCGTGTTCGTTTCCAAGCGCATCTTTGAGTCCTATTAACTGCATCAAATCCGAGTAAAGCTCATTGCTAATCGCAACAATACGCTCTTTATTTCTTTTTCCAATTACTCGAATTGAGTTTGCTGACAAATCAGATTCCTTTAAATTAATTAATTCAGATAATCGGATACCTGTTTGATATAATATTTCAAACATAATTCTGTCGCGAAAACCAAAATCATTATCTACAAACAGCGAATCAATCTTTTCAATAGCGATTTCGTTTTTTTGGATAAATTCAGGCAGGCGTTTGGCTACTTTTGGACCATGAACAGATGAAAACGGATTTGACACAACAAGACCTCTAGTCATCAGGTATTTGTAAAATGTTCTATTCGAAGACAATTTTCTATTGACTGATTTAGCACTTATTTTCGATTTCAACAAACTTACGACCCATGAGCGCGCTAATGATTGACTGACTTCTGCCCATTCATTCGTGCTTTGATTGTCTATACCGGCGAATTCACTGAACTGCTCAATATCTTTGATATAAGCCAAACAAGTGTGTTCAGAATATCGCTTTTCTTTGATGAGATATTGTTCGAAATTTTTGAGCATAAAAAAAGGAGACTTTATAAGTCTCCTTAACGTAAAATATTGTGTAATGTTATACTACAGCTCGGCAGATTTCATTTTTTGCTTGTATGCAGCACGAATCTCTTGTTGACGAAGAGTCACAGATGGCTTAGTAAACTGCTGACGAGCACGCAATTGTTTCATAGTGTTCGTTTTCTCAAACTTCTTCTTGTATCTCTTTAGCGCTCTTTCGATGTTTTCGCCCTCTTTAACTGGAATAATTAACATATTTTTTTTCTATTAGTTTTTCAAATTTCAGGGTGCAAAAATAGTCATTATTTGATATGCAGCAAAATTATTTTAAAATTTCTCTAGAAATAACTACCTTTTGTATTTCTGAGGTGCCTTCACCGATGGTCATTAACTTAGCATCACGAAGAAATTTCTCTGCCGGATACTCTTTTGTATAGCCATAGCCCCCCATAATCTGTACGGCTTCATTTCCATTTTTCACTGCTGTTTCGCTAGCAAAATATTTAGCATAAGCACCCTCCTTGGTCATGGGTAGCTTATTATTCTTCATATACGCCGCTTTGAAAGTGAGCAACTCCGATGCCTCACAATTGGTAGCCATCTCTGCAAGCTTAAATGAAATGCCTTGAAATGCAGCAATAGGCTTACCGAACTGCTCGCGCTCTTTAGCGTATTTTACAGATGCTTCATAAGCACCTCTTGCAATACCACAACTCAATGCAGCAATCGAAATCCGACCACCATCCAAAATCTGCATGGCTTGATAAAAACCTTTTCCGACTTCACCAATAACATTTGAGTGAGGTAAACGCACATTATCAAAGATCAGCTCTGCAGTTTCAGAAGCGCGCACGCCTAGTTTATCTTTAATTTTTACCGCAGAAAAACCGGGCGTACCCTTTTCAACGATAAATGCCGTAATTCCTTTAGAATCGAGCAACTCTCCAGTTCTCACCAAAACTACTGACACGTCTCCTGAAAGTCCATGTGTAATCCAGTTTTTAGCACCATTGATGACCCACTCATCACCATCGCGAACAGCCGTTGTTTTCATACGCATGGCATCCGAACCAGTATTCGGTTCAGTTAAGCCCCAAGCCCCAATCCATTCACCAGAAGCCAGTTTTGGTAAATACTTCTTCTTCTGCTCCTCAGTTCCGTGATAATATATATGTCCTGTGCACAATGAATTATGTGCCGCAACGCTCAAACCCAATCCACCACAAACTTTCCCGAGTTCAATTAACGTTGTTACATACTCATCATAAGAGAAACCGCTTCCACCGTATTCCTCTGGGATAAAAATGCCAAGGAGTCCTAGTTCACCCAATTTTTTCATGGTCTCGACAGGAAAATACTCATCAGCATCCCATTGATTCATAAATGGACGGACTTCTTTTTCAGCAAAATCTTTGACCATTTGCTGAATCATTTTTTGATTTTCGTTTAATTCAAAATTCATTTTTCGCGATTGTAATTAATAAGCAACTAAATTGAGTATATGTTCACTAAACGGCGTAAGTTTTTCCTTACCGTTCAAAAATGACAATTCAATAATAAAGGAGAAACCTGCAATTTGGGCGTTTTGGGAAGTAATCAACTGAGCAGCTGCGTGTGCAGAACCACCTGTTGCTAGCAAATCGTCGTGAATTAAAACACGGTCATTTGCATCGACTGCATCTTGGTGCATTTCGATTTCAGCCAAGCCATACTCAAGAGCATAAGACTGTGTAACTTTATGGTAGGGTAATTTCCCTTTTTTTCGAATCAAAATAAATGGCAAGTCGAGCATCATAGCTAAAGGATAGCCCATCAAAAAACCACGACTTTCAATACCTGCGATTTTCGTTATCCCTAAATCTTTCACTTGGTTAGACAATGCCTCAAGCATATCTCGAGAAAGTTCAGGGTTCATCATCAGAGGTGTAATATCCTTAAAAACTATTCCTGGAATTGGGAAGTCATGTACATCACGAATCTCTTGTCTAAGTCTATTTTCGATATTCATATTCATCGTTTTATTTCAAATGGGGGGGCATATTTCTTCGAGCTCTTGTCAACTTGAAGATTCAAATTTTTCAGGAGAAAAAACAAAAATTTAGCTTCCGGGCGCAAAAATAACATAAGCTTCGATTTTCTTGACATCATTGGGTTCAATTCCTTTCGAATTTAACAAATCTTCAACTTTCTGGAAAGGACCGTGTTGTTCACGATAATTAACAATAAGTTTTGCCAAACTATAGGAAATATAGGGATGTTGAGCTAAAGTTTTAACATCAAGTTCATTTAAATTAAGTTTTTGAATCAAATTAGCATCAACACGCAATTTAGGTCTTATTTTTTCAAACGTCTCAGCTGAAACCCCATAAACCTCGGCAATTTGTTCTACAGATACAAATCCTCCAAGTTTCTCACGGTAGGTAATAATACGCTCTGAAAGTTTCTCACCGATTCCCTTTAATTCCATAAATTCCTCTCGAGTTGCACTATTAATTTCCAGTTTTTTCTCAACTGGTTTCTTTTTATTGAAAACTAGAAAAGGCTTCCATTCATCAACACGAATAGAATCAAGTACATAGGCATCATAGAGTTGATTAATATTGTAAAAACCTCCTAAACGATTTCGGTAAGAGACCAAAACCTCACTTTGACGTTCGGAGAGCCCTAAATTCTGCCACGACGTAATCGTCATTGTATCTGGGTCGAAAGGCTCGGTGGGCAGTGGTCTAGAATTTGATTTTTTATCCTCGCTGTATCGAAATTTCTTGTTCGTTCTTTTATTGGTTTGTTTTCGTTCAAATTCCTCCTTCACTTTTATCTCTTCCTCTTTAAGCACAACTTGAATAGGTTCTGAGTTGTTTTTAAAAAACTTAGGAAATAGAATGAGCACTAACAATAAAAAAAGTAAAATCCATGAGCCCCTCTTTTCGCGACGGGTGAATTTTATTTTTTTTAAAGGAGCATTAGTTGACACACGAACCTATTTATATTTAACGATTTCTCCTGATTTCAATTTTTGAAAATAAGATTTCAAATCGGTCCGTACTTCGCCAGAAAGGACAAATAGCCCGAGGATATTCGGGAAGGCCATTGCAAGAATCATCATATCAGAGAACACCAAAACCGATTCTAAATTGCTAGATGTTCCTATAACTACGAAAAGCATAAACATAAATTTGTAAGTGTAGTCCATCGCTTTAGAGTCGCCGAAAAGATAGGTCCATGCTTTCAAACCATAATATGACCAAGCTAACATAGTTGAAAAAGCGAACATCAACACTGCAAATGACATGATGTATCGGAAATTTAATCCTAATACACTCTCAAAAGCACTTGATGTTAGACTCGCACCTGATAATCCCTCTGTTGTTAAATGTGTTCCAGTAAAAATGATGACCAACGCCGTCATGGTGCAAACCACAACTGTATCAATGAAAGGCTCTAGTAAAGCGACAAGTCCCTCACTTATAGGCTTATCTGTTTTAACTGCGGAATGCGCAATTGAAGCAGAGCCCACACCCGCCTCATTGGAAAAAGCAGCGCGTTGAAAACCAATAATCAAAACACCGATAACACCTCCACCAATAGCTTTTGAATCAAAAGCCCCATTGAAAATGGCCGAAAATGCGACCCCTATTTGATCGATATGAACTCCAATGATAATCAAGGCGCTAATTACGTATATACCAACCATTAATGGAACAACTTTATCGGTAACACGAGCAATACTTTTTATACCTCCAATGATAACAACACCAACAAAAAAAGCAAGAATAAATCCGAACAACACTTTGTGCTCTTTCAAGCCTGAGAAGGTTCCGCTCAACTGCTCAAAAGCTTGATTGGCTTGATACATGTTTCCTCCTCCCACTGAGCCTCCAATACACAGAATAGCAAATAAAACAGCCAAAGCCATACCGATGTAGCTTGTTAGGCCCTTTTCACCTTTAGACAAATCCATTCTATCGTTGAAAGACATCTTCTGACGTACTTTATCTCGCAAGGCAAAACCGCGACTTAGGTAATACATTGGACCTCCAGAAACCACACCGTTTTCGTTGATTTTTCGATATTTCAAGCCCAAAGTACATTCTACAAATTTGGAGGACATTCCTATAAGTCCTGCAACAATCATCCAAAAAGTTGCACCTGGTCCACCCAATGAAATGGCAGCCGCAACGCCACCAATGTTTCCTAACCCTACAGTTCCTGATAGTGCAGTTACTAATCCTTGAAAATGCGAAACTTCACCTTTATCATCGGGATTGTCGTATCTGCCTCGAACCAAATCAATGGCATGTTTGAAACCGCGAATATTTACAAATCCCATTCGGAATGTAAAAAAAACGGCTCCCAGAATCAACCAAATAACAACGATAGGCATACCAAAACCTAAACTATCGAATGGCTTATAAAAAATAACAAGTTCAAGGAAGTCAACAATAGGTTTGAAGGCTCCATCTATTTTGTCGGCAAAAGTGGGTGCATCAGACTGTGAAAAAGTGAACTGAGAAGTGCCAAGAAATAGAAATGCGAATAATATTTTCTGCATGGTTTAAATTTTGAAGCGCTAAAGTAAGAAAAAAATTCACGATTGAATAGATAGGATTGAGTCACTCCTTAATTCGCAACTTCCAAACTCAACATACCACCAATTCTAAACAATTCATAAAATGCTTCAATTCGGGAATATTGGGTGTCTAAATGATTGAGTTGCGCCTGCAAATATTGGTTGCGAACATTCAGCAGATCAAAAGAAGAAACCGATCCGAAATTGAAACGTTCTGATGTCATTTCATATAATTTCTGGGCATAAATGATGTTTTCTCCAGATACTTCAATGAGTCGATTTCTCATTTGAAACAAACTGATGAGCGTCTCTGTATTGTTGCGCACCGAACGCTTCAAATCTTCAATGTTCATTTGAGCAATTTCTTCATTGATTTTCGCCACCTCTACTGCTCGCTTCGACTTCCAATTGTTGTATAGATTGTAGCGAAAAGTGGCACCCACAAAATAGTTGGGCACAGAAATACTAGCATTAAAAAGATTGTTTTCTAGCTCTCTAAAGGAGTTGTTGGAATACTGATAACCGGCTTGAATAGCCACTACTGGATACAGGAAAGACTGTTGGATTTTGGTGTTTGTTTCCGCTAAATTCAGATTAAGGTATTGGTTCTGCAAATTTCGGTTGTTTTCATACAAACCTTTTCGAAGTTGATCAAAATCAACCAAGGGAAGTGTAAATTGTAATGGGTCTGTTGGATTGAATAAAGTGTCTATTTCGAAATTAAGAAGTAAACTCAAATTACGCCGTGCATTGTCATAAGACATTTCTTGCAATAAAACATTCATGGAATCGCTGAGCAACTGGTTCTTGAACTGCATTAACTCCAATGAATTTGCACTCCCGTATTGCTGTTTGACCTCAAAATACGCAATTCGTTCGCGAGAAAAACTGAGTAGTTCTCTAAGAAACTTAAGCTTTTCTTTATGCAATACGGCAGTATAGTACACCTTGATAACCTCCAAAACCGTGTTTTCAATAATCAACATGGCGTTTCCTCGGGATTGTTGTTCTAAATAATCCAAACGCTGTTTATTCATCAGAACAAAAAAGCCGCTAAAAACATTCCAATTCAAATTAATGGACGGCTGAAAAGATTGCTGCAATATCAATCCAGGCGTAAATGTAAACGGATTATCGCGGTTGTCTTGAATTACATTATTGAACGTTGCATTCAAGGAAACCGTAGGAAAAAGTCCAGCCTCCGACCACTTGTTGTTTTTGTCGGCGATATCAATTTGTTTGTTAGAAATCAGGATTTGATAGTTGCGTTCCAATGCCAAATTAATGGCGTCTTGCAGACTCAAGTCTTGTGCTCGAATTGAAAACTGGAACGAACACAATATAAAAACTATGAACATTGGCAACTTATTCATCAAGGTTGTTTTTTATTTTTTTCAAAGCAGGTTCTACAGCATTTCTCTCAGGCGTTTTTCCCAAAAAAAACAAGTGAAGGAAGCGCATAAAATCATTGCCAAAAAGAATAGCGGCAGGGAAGAAAAGTAGAATCATTAAGGTTCCGAACAATACGCCAAATGCAATAGACACCGCCATTGGTATTAGAAATTGGGCTTGCATAGACGTTTCTGCAATCAAAGGAAGTAAACCAGCTACCGTGGTAACTGTAGTTAACAAAATTGGGCGAAATCTGGATTTTGCAGCCTCCAAAACAGAGGCCTTTATGTCTTTGGTTTCTTTCAAAACTTGGTTGTATCGATCCATAAAAACGATGGTGTCGTTGACCAAAACCCCCAACAATCCAATCATTCCGAAAACGCTCAAAAGTGAAACAGGAATCCCAACCAAGCCATGACCAATTATGGCTCCGGCTATTCCAGAAGGAAGCACCAAGAAAATCATCAGGGCTTGATAAAGTGAGCGGAAATGCAGTGTGATAATTATAATCATGATAATCAGCACAATCAAGGTCATAGACATCATAGACGCACTACTTTTTTTACTGCGTTCAGCTTGACCAAGGGCTACAACTTCGACACTTGGAAACATTTGATTGAGCGTTGGTATAATTTCCGTTGAAATGTGTTGATTTACAATTCCTGTAAAATCTGGGTTCCGTACATCTGCAGAAATGGTAACCAAGCGCATGCCATCGCGTCGTTTCAAATTTTCATAACCCCGACCAATTGTATAATCAGCAACTTCGCGCAATGGGATTTCCATTCCTTGGGCTGTTTTTATGCGCATGTTTTGCACATCAGAAATTGAAGAGCGATCTGAACGTGGATATCTCAACCACAATTTTATTTCATCGGTTCCTTTAATCAAACGCTGCACTTCTTGGCCGAAGAAACCTTGACGAATTTGATTCAAGATATCAGAGCGCGTAAGACCATACATTTCGGCCAAGGGTTTCATGTCGAGATACATTTCCTTCCTGCCAGGAGTTTGGTCATCCATCACATTTATGGATTGAGGGTGTTTGTTCAACTCTTGTTTGAAATACTTGTTGGCAGCAGCTAGAGACCTTTCATCAGTAGAACTCAAACCATAAGCCACGGGTTTTCCCCAACGGCTCATACCTGTAACCACAAATTCTTTAGAAACACGAACCTGGTCTGTCTTTTCCAAACGGTCAATCAGGCCGTTCATGAATTCCTGAATTGAAGCTTTTTTTCCTTCTGCATCACAAAATACCTGCACGTTGGCCACGTGATTACCAACCTGTCCGATGTTTTGAGTCCACCCAACAAAAGTTACATAATCGCGAAGCAAGGTGTCTCCAGTTTTGTCGATAAGGCGTTGATTTTCTTCATATACAGCATCCAAAGCAACCTCAATAAATTCTTGAGCAACACGTTTATTTTCTCCTGGCTCGTAAGCTACTTCTATTGTAAACATATCGGGTTCAATGTTTGGGAAGAAAGTAAAAGGTACCCTTCCTGACATTAAATTTCCAAAACCATAAATAACAAAAAATAGCGGAATAAAAACGAAAAAACGATACCTTTTTCCGGAAATAAAAAAACTGACAGAATTGCCAATAACTCCCTCCTTAAAAAAGTTGATGATGCGCTCTGCCAAGTTCCTTGCGTGCCCCTCCAAAGCAGAACGGTTGAATCCAATAAATATTAATACCACCGCAAGAGCCATCAGTGCAAAAGGGAAAAGCATTTGTGATGTCGTGGCATCGTCTGGAATCAAACGAGCACCGACAAAAATCAACACAAGACCAAGTAGCATGATGAAAAGTCCGACATACCAAGTCCACTGACCTTTCTTCTCTTCACTTAAAACCTTCTTACTTGCCAAATGCGATGGCAAAACGAAAAAAGCTTCAAACAAAGAGAATACCAAACATGCAATAACCACAATGGCCATTTCGCGCATCATCTCCATGCCCTCAATGAAAAGAAGTAGAGAAAAGGCAACAATCGTGGTCATCACGGAGGTAAAAACAGGTTGCAACACCTCCATTGTGCCGTCAAGAGCCGCCATTGGAGCAGATTTACCGCGTTCGAAATGCGTATATATGTTTTCAGCAATTACAATACCATCGTCCACCAAAATCCCCACCACGAGTATCATTCCAAAAAGCGTAATCATGTTGATGGTGATGCCAAATGCCAATCCAAAAATAAACATCCCCAAAAATGAAAAGGGAATCCCGAATGCAACCCAAGCAGAAAGTTTCAAATTGAGGAAGAGCCCCAAAGCCACGAGGACTAAAATCAAACCTACTTTTCCATTTTCAGTGAGCAAATCAATACGCTCTGCCAACATTTCATCAAAAGCAAAAAGCACATTGATGCTAAAATCGTCTTGGTCTTTGTTGAATTTTTCTGCATAAGATTTTACTGTCTCTGCGATAGAGCGCAAGTCTTGGTCGGTGGTCTTTTCTAAATTAAAAACTACCGTTGGCATGCCGTTGAATCGAGCCAACTCACTATTTTCATTCAGTTCAAAGCGTATATCGGCAACATCTTTTAGCAACAAACTTTGTCCGCCCTGCATACCACGAATTACAATTTGTCCCAACTCTTCTGTATCGGTGGTGCGCGACGAACTTCTGATGATAATTTCTTTATCCGAACCGCGAATGATACCTGCGGTAAGGTCGATGTTTTTGGAGGCTATGGCACGAGAAATCTCATCAAAAGTGATACCGTAGCGCAACAAATCAGATTCGCGTACTTCAACCACGAGTTCTACTTCAGGGAAAACATCTTTGCGAATTTGGGTAACCGTTTTTGAGTTGAGTAATTCATTTTCAATATCTTGCGCCTTCATACGGAGATCCATCATGGAGAGACTTTCATTCTTCATGCTGATTCCAATGACCATCACTGTGCTGGCCATACCGCCGGTTTTCAATCGCTTGATGATGGGTTTTTCTGCACCTTGCGGAAAAGAATTGATGGAGTTTATTGCATTTTCAACATCACTCAAAAGCTCATCCATATCAGCATTTTGATAGGCTTCAATGGAAATTGTACAGATATTTTCTGAAGAAGTAGTAGAAACGTGTTCGATGTCTTTTAATCCTTTGACGGCTTGTTCAATTTTAATGGCAACCCCCTCTTCCATTTCGGAGGGAGAAGCACCAGGATACATCACAGAAATCTGGATGCGCATGGGGTCCAATTCAGGAAAAAACGAACTTTTCATATTCAATAAGGACCACAAACCAAAAAGACTGATGACCACGATGAAGGCATTGGTCCAAATCGGATATTTGATGAAAAATGCAATTAAATTTCTCATATCCAATTATTTTGGGATTCCAACAACTTTTGCACTATCCGCAATAAACTCCGAGGAATTGATGAGCACCTGCATTTTTTTATCTAAGCCACGAACCAATAAAGTGTCTGGGAAAGAAGCCACAATTTCAATTGGCAATTCAACGATTGAACTGTCGCGAATGATGCGCACTTTATCGTTTTTAACAGCCAAATATGGAAGCGCCATCACCTCCTCAAAAGATTCTTTGTTCAACTTGATGTGTA